>CALIRS010000001.1 GCA_938042205.1 uncultured bacterium
AAAGGACGTTTTCCAGGGTTACCACGTCTCCCGGGTTGCCATTTATTTTTTCTACCAGAATTTCGTCACCTTCAGAAATTTTATATTGTTTGCCACCTGTTTTTACTACAGCATACATAGAAACTGACCTCCAATTGTCAAAAGCGCAGAGTATTATAACATAAACAAAAAAGCAATCAACGATGTTAGAGTGCTTTTACCGATACAAAAATTATAGAAAATTTTCTATTTCCTTCCTTGAACCACTGAAAACTACGTTAAATTCATTTTCCTTAAGCAAATCATCAGAAACTAATTTCACGGATTTACCAGTCTTGGTGATTAACGCGTAAAAATCGTTAAAATAGTTATTTTCCATCAGCTTCTTGAGTCTAGGACTTACTTTTAGTAAAAACGATTCTGACTTCTCCTCATTCAAAAGTTTCTTAAGACTCCTTAAAAAAATTATTGATAAAGTATCGTCTGGAAGAACAAACCGTTTACCCTCACATTCAGGGCATATTTGCTCGAAATATTCAAGCATATGGCCGGAAATGCTTTTCCTGGTCATCTCTACAAGACCAATTGGGGACATACTGAAAACAGTGACACTGCTGCGGTCTTTGTCCAGATTTTTTCTCAATACTTCTTCAACTTGACTCTTTTTTACATCATCATCCATATCAATGAAATCGATGACAATAATACCCCCGATATCTCTCAAACGTATTTGTCTTGGAATCTCTTGAGCAGCTTCAAGGTTTGTTAAAAAAGCAGTTTCCTCCAGATCTTTACCAGCAATGTTTTTTGCTGAATTAACATCAATAGCAGTTAAGGCTTCTGTTCTGTCAATTACCAGACAACCCCCAGACCTTAGCCAGACAATCCTATTTCTCAACTTTTCTAGATCTTTTTCAACACCTTTATACTCAAAAAGAGGTTGCTTTCCTTGATAAAGTTTTACTTTCCTGACAAGAGCAGGCGCCCATTTCGTGAGATAACTCACCAATTGCTGATAAGATATCGGCTCATCAATCAAATACTCTCTCATTTCTGCACTCAAAAGGTCTCTACCAACCCTTATCGGAAGATCAGACTCTTTATGAAGCAATTGTGGCGCTCTTTTTCTCCGCGCCAGAGCCTTAATTGAATGCCAGGTTTCAATTAAGAAATTGAGTTCTTTTTCAATAAGCTGCTGGTCTGCATAAACTGCCTGGGTCCTGACAATCAGCCCGAAATTTTTTGGTTTCAAAGTGGCAAGGAGATCATATAATCTTTCTTTATCCTGCTCAGAAAGCTTTCGAGATACAGTCAAAAAGTTTGCCTCCGGGAAAAGAACAAGGTAACGGCCTGGCAGTGAAATGCTGGTACTAACCCTTGCTCCTTTCTTATCTTTAGGAGCTCTAACTACCTGAACTATAATTTCGTCATTATTTTCAATCTTTTTCTTTTCAAGCAACTCGTCTCTGTTTTCTGAGTCGAAAACAAGTCTTTCACTGGTAAGGAAAGTATTTTTTTCAAGTCCGATGTTTACAAAAGCAGAAGATAATCCCTGGTGAACATTCTTTACACGCCCAAGATAAATATTTCCAACAGTTGAGAAATTCCCTTTACGCTCGACGAAATACTCGACTGCTTTCCCTTCCTGAACAAGTACTGCACGATATTCCCACTCATCCACTGTCAAATATATTGAGCTTTCGCTCGAATTTGTGTCACCAGAGCCCAATCAGCTCGCCCCCATCTTCCGTTAAAAGTCTTAACCTGATTATTCTTTCAATGACCCCCTTATCAAAAAGGGTAGTGCCAAAATGCTTAAAAGCCATACTGTTTAGCAATCTCTCAGGTCTGACTGTTCTTCTAACACTACAAGGAGTGCGAACTGCCAGAAAATATAAACCCTTTTTGCTGCCCCTGAGCAAATCTATTAAATTTACAATAGCCCTTTTTGATTGAATTTTATCATTAACAAATGTCAATATTAATCCTTCAATGTCTTCTTTTTTATTCTTTTCTTCGATTTCTAAAAGATAAGCTTCTTCGTTTAAAAACCCATTCTCAAACCGCGGAATTGTATCGGAAATAAAAGAAAGGAACGATTTTGTAAACAGATTTTTTTTAAAAACCAAAAGGTGATCAGCATATTGAGATTCTTTTACTATATTTCCAAATTGTTCATCGAAAAGGGTTCTTGCTGATAAAAATATTAATCCTGAAGGCGATTTTTCGTTTAGATTTTGAATAAAATTTTCGGGGTCGATTTCATCTTCAAACTCTGCATCTATGAGTTCATAAAAACTGTCAAAACCTGTAGGTTTAGCAGGTCCGAAAGCAAATTTTGGTCGGGGATTAAATCCTTTAGAAAAAGACAACCGAAAACCCGACCTTCTAATATTCCTTTCCAACGCTCTTCCTAAATCGAGCTGAGAAAGGAAAGCAAAACTCCCAACTGTTGCGTATTTTATTCTGAGTTTCATATCATTTTCCCAGGAACAGATTTATCTTGCTGTACGCACGCAAATACCATCACTGCACACTCCACAACTCCGGCAGGTTTCAAAACAACGGACTGTTTCTTTAGCTAAATAGGCCTTTTCCTTCTCCTTTTTTAGGTAATCTTCAGAAACCAGCGAATCAATAACGCTCCAGGGAAGTACTTCATCTTCCCTTCGCTCTCTTAGATAGTGGTCAAAATAGTTACCGGCAACTTCCCACCAGATATCGTAATTAAATTTCTCTTTCCAGCCATCGAAAATAGCGCCCATTTCTGAAGCCTTTTCAATGAGAGTGGCTACTCGTGCGTCCCCTCGGGAAATCAAACCTTCCACTTCAGCCATTCTCGGGTTATGAAAGTTTATTTTGAACTGCCTTTTCTTAAGCTTTCCAAGAAGATATTGTCTCTTTCTTAAAGCTTCATCGAACCTGATCTGCATTTCCCATTGAAATGGAGTATGTGCTTTAGGAACAAAAGTGGAAATTGACGCTCCGATGGAAACTCTTGAAAACATTCTTGCAGGAAGATTTTCTTTTGCCGCTCTCAAAGCCCGATACATAATATCAGCAATTCCGTCAATGTCTTCATCTGTTTCAGTAGGAAGCCCTATCATGAAATAAAGCTTTACTTTTTGCCATCCGGAAGAAAAAAGTATTTGAAAAGCATTGTCAATGGCTTTATCATCGAGCTTTTTATTAATGGCACGGCGCAATCTTTCCGAGCCTGCCTCAGGAGCGAAAGTAATTCCTGTCCGCCTTAAATGAGCAATCTTTAAAGCTAATTCTTTCGTAAAATTATCCATTCTTAACGAGGGAAGAGAAATGGAAACCCGTCTTTCCTCGCAATAAGGAACAAGCGTTTCTAAAAGTGAGTCCAGTGCAGAATAATCCGAAGTTGAAAGAGATACAAATCCCAGTTCCTCAAATCCTGTGTTTTCGAGAGTTTCGATAGCCTTTTCATATGTTATCCTTTCAAACTGTTCTCTTGTCGGTCTATAAATGAACCCTGCCTGACAGAAACGACATCCACTGCGACAACCTCGCGCAATTTCCACCTGAGCTTTTTCATGGACCACCTGAACATTTGGCACCAGCTGCATCACTGGAAGCTCATAGTTGCTTATAGAAGGTAGTAGTGCCCGCTTTGTCTTTTTTTTCTCCATACCATCTATCCTGATTATTTCTCTTAAAAAACCTTTTTTATCAAAAATTTCTTTATAGCGAGATGGAATATATGCACCTTCAACTCTTTTTTCTATCTCATCCAGTAATTCTCTTTTCGATAACCTTTCTTTTTTAGCTTCTCTGATCACCTCAAGCAAAGTTAAAAATGCTTCCTCACCATCACCTACTACAAAGACATCAATAAATGGAGAAAGGGGAGACGGATTAAATGCTCCCGGCCCACCTGCAATGACTAAAGGAAATGGATCTTTGCGATCTTCTGAGTAAAGTGGAAGTCCTGACAACCTTATTATGTCAAGTAAAGTAGTGTAAGTAAGCTCACTTTGAAGAGTAAACCCGATAATATCAAAAAGACTTACAGGAGTATTCGTCTCCAGAGAAAAGAGAGTTTTTTTCTTTTTAATAATAAGCTCTCTTGCATCGTTATCAGGAGCAAAAGCCCTTTCGCATAAAGCCCAGTCAAGCGAATTCCCGAAATGGTAAAGAATCTGAAGTCCTATATTTGGAAATCCAACTTCATAAAGATCCGGGTAGATAAGTACTGTTTTGACTTCTGCATCTTTCTTAACCACTGAGTTCAGCTCCTGGTTTAGATACTGGCCTGGCTTCTTA
>CALIRS010000002.1 GCA_938042205.1 uncultured bacterium
GATAACCAGGTTTGCCTTTGAGAATTTCATCATAATATTTTTCTAAACCATACTGACCACCTCATAGTGTGAATGGTTTTCACCAAAGCTTCTTTCAGCTACTATCTTACTCTTCTTAAAATGAGCTAAAGCTCTATACACTGTGGAAAGACTTATGCGAGAATCAATCTTTTTAGCATGTTCGAAAAGCTCATATGCATCCAGGTGACCATGTTTTTTTAAAATATCAAGAATGATCTTTCTACGCCTGGTAATCTTTAAGGTTTCTTTTCTTTCATCAATCTTTATCATCTATAATCACTTTCTCCATCCAAAACGCCATCTTTTTCTTCTATGTGGTCTAACCTTTAGTTTTGGTCTTACAAAGATCTCCCGAGCAACTTTCTCATCAAAAGCAATTGTGCTTTCATCCACTTTTAAGATATATGAAGGTCTTTTTCTTATAAGTTCTACAGGTCTATCTGTAATAATCCCTACAGAAGTCAGATACGAAAGGCGAGAATTATCTCTGGTTCCAATGTACGCTACTGTTCCTGTTTCTCCTTCTTCTAACTCTGTCAGGGGAACTACTAAAGGGCGGGCGTAAACTGCCCTTTCTTCACAGCACTTCCCTGGAGGAATCATTTTACCATGTGGACATGAACGTGGATGACCCAATAGAGTACATACTGAATCTGCGGATTCCTCATCAAGTACATGTTCATACTTGCAGGCACTATGCTCTATCTCGTCGTTGTCAAGATTAAGAATATCTCCCAGTACCCTTTCGGCCAGACGGTGTCTTCTTATAAGCTCTCTGGTTTTTTGATAGCCTTTTTCGGTGAAAACTATCTCTCCATTTTTTTCCTTTAATAAATTGTGCTTTATTAACTCAGGCAAATCTTTCTTAAAAGTTAACTTATCCGGGGAAAAAGATGCTCCCTCTTGTGGCTCACCACCTGATTCCTCAATAGTTATCCAGATTTCCTCATGTAATTCTTCAAATTCTTCTTTAATTTGAAAATCTCGAGCCATACTATCAAATCCCCCTTAAAATCTTACCCCTAAAGTCCTTAAAGCGATATTTATAATACCTCCAGCGAAGAAGGCATACGAAAAGACAAACGAAAAAATTGCAGCAGCGATTTTAGCACCTCTTTCCTTGATAATTACTAAAAGATTTGCCAGGCAAGGAATAAAAAGAGTGATGGTGATAAGAGATACAAACGCCTGCAAAGTGTCCATCATACCTTTTTCAAACATTACAAAAAGTCCGGCTGCTCCATAATCTCTCCTTAAAAAACCGACAATAAACGCCTCGGTTGCCTTTGGTGGCAAATTAAGCCAGCCAACAACTACCGGTGAAGCAAATTTAATAATCGCATTGAGCAATCCCGTAAGGTCAGCGAAAAAGAGAAATGCTGTCCCAATAAGAAAAAGAGGCACTGCCTCTTTCAAAAACCACTTAGCTCGATAATAGGTTTTTGTTAATACATTGGATATTCTCGGCACACGATACGGAGGAACTTCAGTAACAAATACTGCTGATGTCCCTGGAATAATCTTAGATGCTAAATAGCCTACTATAAGTAGCTGCACAGCTATTAATGTAAAGAAGAATATTAGCGCTTTATTTCCAAGTACGGCGAACATGCCAAGGATTACCCCAAGCTGAGCCGAACAGGGTATTCCTAAGGCAAGAAGAAGAGTAGTGATAATACGTTCGCGGCGAGTTTCAAGTACGCGCGTAACAAGAGTCGCCATCGTACCACATCCAAGACCAAGCACCATCGGCACCACTGCTTTCCCACTAAGCCCCATTTTTGAAAATCCTCTATTAAGCATCACTGCAAGTCGAGGTAAATAACCAGAGTCTTCAAGTATTGAAAACGCGATAAAAAAGGCAGTCACGATAGGAAATACTATAGATATAGCATAAGTGAGACCCATAGTTATCTGTCCGTATTTTCCTATAAAGAAATCCCTAACGAGTTTAATCGGTATTACAGAAAAAATTTTGACTAATGGTGGGATAAGATATTTTTCAAACACAGTGCCTTCAAAAAAGTCTACGACTGTACCAGCAGCAAATACACCAACAAATTCATAGAGTAAATAGAGGACAAAAGCCAGCACAAATAATCCAAGTATTGGGTGGGTCGATATGTCTTCCACGGAGTATATAAACCTTTTCGTGATAGAAACGCCCTCACGTCTGATCACGTGATCTCTTACTAATTTTTCAACGAGAGCCGTTCGACTCTGCATGATAACCTGAGAAAGAGGCTCTGAATATGCTGCCTGAGTTTTAAGAATTATTTTTTTAATCTGCTGACGTTTCTCAGAATCGACATGGGAAATGATTTCATCCACCATGCTCAGGTTTGCTGATAAAAGAGTTAAAGCTATAAATCTTTTAGAAACTGGCGATTCAGGAAGTATATTTTCAATTTCTACAATCGCATCTTCGATTTTTTTATCGTATCCAATGGTTATTGAAGGAACTCCTGGTGAATTCATTGCTTTTATTAGCTCTTCTTTTCCTTTTTTTTCAGTAGCAACTGTCATAACAACTGGAATCCCCAGATGTCTGGAAAGTTCTTCTACCTGGATTCTATAACCGCGTCTTTCTGCTTCATCAGCCATATTAAGGTCAAGTACCATTGGAACACCCGCTTCTGACAGAGTAAGTGTCAGAAGAAGAGTGCGTCTCATATTTTTAGCGTCCCCCACTTGAACTAAGCCAGAAATGCCCTCAGACATTAGCATTCTTATGGAAACCATTTCATCTTCGCTTCTGGGAACTATGCTTCCCAATCCTGGGGTATCTACCACGAGATAGTCAGATTCTGCGGATTTTCCAGACATTATTTCTACAGTCGTGCCAGGGTAATTCGATACGTTGACGTATTTACCGGTTAATAAAGAGAAGATAACACTTTTACCGACGTTCGGTTGCCCTACAAGAAGATATTTCTTATTGAAAGAACTTATTTCTCTCAACATTGCTCCAGAGTCATGACATTCCATCTTTAACTCCTATGATAATGATTTGCATTTTCATTGTAAAATTAAAAATTTTTGTTTTTAGGGGTAATTAAACCCTTTTATAAACTAGAAATACCAACGGTAATGCTACAGCAAGATACAGAATATGTATCATCGCCCTCCCCCATTCTGCACTAACAGTGTAGCCAAACATCACTGCAAAAATTGATCCGACAATTCCTTTATGGTGTAACGGATTATTTTTTGATATGTTCAAGGTATAAGCTTGCTTACCTAACCATCCCCAGCTTTCAGAGCCAGTATATTCAATAAGTTCATGCACTCCGTAACCAGCTAAGCCACCTGCAAGCAACACCAGTAAAATGCTTGTGAAGTAAAAGAACTTTCTAATATCAATCTTCATTCCAACAGTAAAGATGACATATGAGAGTATCAGCCCGCTCAATATTCCCAGAAACATTCCGGTCAATGTGCTATAAGGTTCCCTTACAAGAAAGGGTGTCAGGAACAATACTGTTTCAATACCTTCACGAAATACCACTATAAAAGCGAATGTAATAAGCCCCAAGCTGGTTCCTTGACTGGCAATATCTTCCACTTTTCTTTCTACTTCGCTTTTAATCGTTTTCCCTTTAGTCGCCATCCAGTAAATCATTGTAGAAAGTACAATAACTGCAACCATCGAAGCTATTCCTTCAAATAGAGCTCTCGAGCTTTCAGGAAGAGAACCGTACATAATCAGGATATATATTCCAATGAGAATACTGAATACGATTGATGATAAAACACCTATCCAGACATATCGAGATAAAAAATTCCTCGCTGTTCTATTTAAGTACGCAAGAACAATTGAAGTTATAAGAGCAGCTTCAAAGAACTCTCTAAATGCAATCAAATACTGTCCTAACATTGTTTAACCTCCAGATAATATGATAATGCTTCGCATTTGCATTTTACATAGCATTCTCATTAATGGCAAGGTTTTTTTGAAGAAATTTTTTGAAGAAATTTTTTATAAAGAGAAAAGCCAGTTTACAAACTTCAGATTATCCTTCCTGTAAATTGAGAAGTTATCCCAGAAAACACTGGTTCCAATAGCTACCAGATATCCATTACTCTCTTTTACAAGCAATGCACATACCTTTTCACCGTAAACGAGAACTGGTATATAGTTGCCCTCGCAGGTAATCCTACAACTACAAGGA
>CALIRS010000003.1 GCA_938042205.1 uncultured bacterium
AAGCTTTTGAATCAGAGAAAGTGGACTTTGCAGTGGCATACGCAGCAAAAGCATTTCTTTGTGTAGCAATGGCGCAGCTTGTAGATGAAGAGGGACTATGGCTGGATGTTTCTTCTGGAGGCGAATTGTATACTGCTTTATCGGCAGGTTTTCCCCCTGAAAAGATTCTTTTTCATGGAAACAATAAAACTCGGCACGAGCTGGAATTAGCGGTAGAATCAGGCGTCCGATACATCGTGATTGATAATTTCAACGAGATAGAATATCTTGATGGCTTCGTCAGAAGAAAAGGGAGAAAGCAACAGGTTTTGATAAGGGTAACCCCCGGGATTATTCCTTCAACTCATACTTATATACAAACAGGTCAAATGGATTCTAAGTTTGGGTTTGGACTGGCAACCGGAATGGCAATGGAAGCTGTAATTGAAGTTCTTTCAAGGGAAAGTCTCTCGCTTAAGGGTTTTCACATTCATATTGGTTCTCAGATTTTTGCTCTCAACTCATTTGAAAAAGCAGTTGAAGTAATGGCAGCTTTTGTTTCTGAAGTTAAGTCAAGAACTGGATTTGAGGCAGAAGTGGTTAATTTTGGTGGAGGCCTTGGTATAAAATACAGGATACAGGATGTCCCGGCAACTATACCTGAATATGTGAAAACCATTACTGAAAAAGCAAAAGAAGAATTTTTTGCAAGAAATATTTCATTACCACTTTTAATGGTTGAACCAGGAAGAAGCATTGTTGGAAATACTTGTGTTACTCTTTACACTATTGGCTCCATCAAGGAGATTCCTGGAATTAGAATCTATGTCGCTGTGGACGGTGGAATGAGCGATAATCTGCGCCCAATGCTTTACGGTGCAGTTTATGAAGCGGTGATTGCTAATAAAATGAAAAAAGATTTGGAAATGAAAGTAACGGTTGCCGGAAAACATTGCGAAAGTGGAGATATACTGGTCAAAGATGTCTGGCTTCCGGAACCTGAGTCTGGAGACATCCTGGCGATTCCAGCGACAGGTGCTTATGGTTACGCTATGGCAAACAATTATAATTTGCAGCCGCGCCCAGAGGTAATTTTTGTAACTAAAGGAAAAGCAAGGACAGTCATTCGACGTGAAACTTATGATGATTTAATCAGAAACAATTTTAAACTTCATGGAGAAAAGTAAAATGAAAGAAGTTAATGTAGGAATCATAGGTATCGGTACGGTAGGAACAGGCGTACTCAAAATCTTGAAAGATAAAAAAGATAAAATTGCTTCAGAGACTGGAATTAGAATTAATGTTGAGCAGGCATGTGATATCGATCCGGCTCAAAAAGAGAAAGTGATAAGCGCGGGTGTCAGGAGCTTTACCACCTCAGCAGAAGATGTCATTATGAATCCGCGGGTCGAAATTGTCGTTGAACTAATTGGAAATTTGGAGCCTGCATTCACTTTTATTAAGAAAGCTCTTGAAAATGAGAAAAGCGTAATTACGGCGAATAAAGAAGTTCTTTCACAGAAAGGAGAAGAACTCTTTGAGGTTGCTGAAGAGAAGAAGGTGGATTTATTTTTCGAAGCCAGTGTAGGTGGAGGTATCCCGATAATCCGACCTCTAAAAGAAATGCTTATTGGAAATAGTTTTAGTCTGGTAATGGGCATTGTAAATGGAACTACCAATTATATTCTCACCAGAATGGAAGAAGAAAAATTAAAATTTGATGAAGCTCTTAAAATAGCAAAAGAAAAAGGATATGCTGAACCAGACCCCCGAGCAGACATTGAAGGAGATGATGCAGCTTCTAAAATCGCCATTCTATCTTCTATTGCCTTCAATAGTCGGGTTGTCAAGAGTCAGGTTTATAAAGAGGGGATTTCAGGAGTATCTCCACAGGATATTGAATATGCGAAGGAGTTTGGATGTTGCATCAGGCTTCTCGCGTATTCTAAAAAAGCGGATGGAAGGATATTTACTTTTGTACGCCCGGCTCTGATTAGGCTCGACCATCCATTAGCTTCGGTGAAAGGTGTTTATAATGCTATCTTTGTTGAAGGTGACTCCTGTGGTCAGTTAATGTTTTATGGAGAGGGGGCTGGAAGCCTTGCGGCTGGAAGCTCTGTGGTAGGAGACATAGTTCAGGCAGCCAGAAATATCGTTCAGAATTCAAGAGGAAGCATTGGTTGCACATGCATTGAAAATTACCCGGTAGCTTCAGTTGATGAACTGGAATCAAAATATTATATACTTCTGAGTGCACTTGACAAACCTGGTGTGCTTGCAAAAATAGCTGGGTGTTTTGGAGAGGCTCAGGTAAGTATCGCCTCAGTAATTCAAAAAGAATCTTTTGGAGATAAGGCTGATATCGTATTTATGACACACAAAACCTTTGAAAAAAATCTTCGCCAGGCAATAAATCTAATTAAAAAATGTGATGTAGTCGATATTGTTAAGAGCATCTTTATGGTAGTTGAGGAATGAGTAGCCAATCCTTCGGAATAGGGATAATCGACCGGTATCGTGAATTTCTTCCAGTAACTGAGACAACCCCTGTGATTACTCTTCTTGAAGGAAACACTCCTTTGATTCCTGCAGATAATATTTCTTCAGAAGTGGATGCGGAAGTTTATCTTAAGTGTGAAGGGCTAAATCCAACGGGTTCGTTTAAGGATCGGGGAATGACCATGGCAATCAGTAAAGCGGTTGAAAGCGGTTCAAAAGCGGTTATGTGTGCCTCTACTGGGAATACATCTGCATCGGCGGCAGCATATGCAGCAAAAGCTGGAATAGTTTCTTTAGTCCTTATTCCTGAAGGGAAGATTGCGCTTGGTAAACTAGCCCAGGCATTGATTCATGGAGCAACGGTGATAGCTCTTAAAGGTAACTTTGATGAAGCGCTCGCTCTGGCGAGGAGGATATCTGAAGATTACGAGATATCTCTGGTGAACTCTATAAATCCGTATAGGCTCGAAGGGCAAAAAACTGCCGCTTTTGAGATTGTTGACTCTCTTAAGGAAGCGCCCGATTATCTCTTTATACCGGTTGGCAACGCTGGAAACATTACTGCTTACTGGCAGGGGTTTAAGGAGTACTACATGAGAGGAATTTCAACAAAGCTCCCGGAGATGGTAGGCTGGCAGGCTGCAGGTGCGGCTCCAATTGTTCTTGGTCATCCTGTGGAAAAACCAGAGACTTTTGCTACTGCAATCAGAATTGGCAACCCGGCGCGGTGGAAAGAGGCAGTAAAGGCGGCAAAAGAATCCTCCGGCTATATAAGTATGGTAACTGACGACGAGATTCGTGATGCTTACGAATTGTTAGCTTCAAAGGAAGGGGTATTCGGGGAACCTGCTTCGGCTGCCTGTGTGGCAGGACTTTTGAAGGCGAAAAAAGAGGGCAAGCTCAGGAAAAGGTCAAAAGTGGTTTGTGTAATTACCGGTCATGGACTTAAAGACCCTGATTCAGCTGTGTCTATTGGAAAGGAAAGGATTATTCGCATGAAAGCCAACTATGAAATGCTTTCCTCTTTTCTTCAAGAGAAGCTTAAAATGGAAAAAAGAAAAGAACAGAAAGTAAATGAAATTTAGAGTTTTTGCACCTGCTACAACTGCAAATCTCGGTCCAGGGTTTGATGTATTTGGTGCCGCTCTTGATTTTGGAAATGAACTTGAGGTAAGACTCGATTCCGAGTTCCAGATAGACATTTATGGAGAGGGATCAACTTCTCTTCCCCGGAGTGAAGATAATCTTATATACCAGGCATTTTTGAAGACCTTTGATTATATGAAAAGAAAGCCAGTTAGTGCTGCGTTCGTTGTTAAAAATAGAATTCCTCTGGTACGCGGGCTCGGCTCGAGTGCCTCGGCTATAATCCTCGGAATCCTGGCGGCTCAAAAAATTTGTTCGGTAAAGGATTTAGAGATGGCTGCAGAAATTGCGATAGAAATGGAAGGACATCCTGATAACATTATTCCCGCACTTTTTGGTGGGATAAGGCTTTGTTATCGTACTTCTTCTAAGTGGAAAAGTGAGGCTTTATCAATTCCTGAAAATTTATCCCTGGTGCTTTTTGTCCCGTTAAAGAAGCTTCCTACTGCAAAAGCCAGAAAAGCAATTGGTAAGTCAGTCCTGCTTGAAGATGCTGTTTATAACATCAGTCATTCCTGTCTTTTAGTATATAGTCTTGAGAAGAAAAGATATGATTTATTGAAAGAAGCAACTCTTGATAGGATTCATCAGGATAAGAGATTAAAGTTAATACCTGGAATAGAGGAGATATTTAAAGAGATTGTTGCACATAAGTTATGTCTTGGGGGCTGGCTATCGGGGGCAGGAAGCACTCTTGCATTTTTAACTAAAAAGGAAAATGAGGATGAAGTAGCAAATTTTGTCAGAGAACGTGCTGATAGTCGAGGCGAACAATGTAAAGTGATCACTGCGTCATTTTCGCCGAAAGGAGCAGAAGTTAAGGAGGTTGTCTGATGGAAGATGAGAAGACCCAGGAAAAGGAAGAAAACATAAAAATAGAAAAAACGCCAAAAAAGAAGAAAAGCAAGGGATGCCTGGTAGCAGTACTGATTTTTTTTGGAACACTTTTCCTGCTTTCGATAGTGGTTTCTCTGGGGTCAATCTTTA
>CALIRS010000004.1 GCA_938042205.1 uncultured bacterium
GCAGGCTAACAGAACAAAGAGATTTAAATCTATCGCCAAAAGATTCATCGGTAAATATATCTAACACTATTGACATATTTCCATCACACACTCCTTGCTTTTTCTAATCTATTTTTTACTAATTCTGCAACTGCCCAGTAGACCTCTTTTCTTTATTCCTCTGTTAATCCAAGAGCATCAAAGGCAATATCATCAAGTGCTTTTCAAGTTTCCTTCAACAATTTCTATTTTCTCTTCGTAAATCACGAAATTTATAAATGGCTATCAATCCTTTCCGCCGGTCATTTTTACAATTTTATTGATAATTTCCTGAAATTTTTTAATATTTCCTTTGAGTGAGTTGAAATCCTCCTGGTAAATTTTTATGTATCTCCACTCTTGATTGCTCTGTTTTGTGATGTCCTCACACCATTTTTTGATTGCCATATCTTTTCTATCAGTATCTTCGTATTCTCTTCCTTTGGTTTCAATAATCCAGAATATTTCTTTATTATTGAGTTTTTGAACTGCTATAAAGTCAGGATAATATAACCTGATTGCCCCTCTGGAGCTCAAATAATCTACTGAAAATTTCTCTGCGAAGGATGCAAACCGTCTTATATCAGGACATCTATCAAGAAATCTCGCAAATTCAGCCTCAAAATCATTATAAACTGCTACAAAATTGAAGACCGTCTTTTTACATCTTAAGTGCTTTCTTCGCCATGTAAAGGGTTCAAATTTGGAAAGTTTTATTACACCTGTTTTTATTACTTCTTCTTTTGCTTTAGCAGAAATCCCACCTATTTTTTCTGCGAGTAAATTTACTATCGCCTCTTGTACAGAAATATCATTTAGATTCTTTCTTAATTTTTCATCTTCCACATCGCTTATTTTTACTCCAAAGCATTTTTCAAGGATATATTTCTCAATTAGTGGATACAGAATATTAAAATCAGCTAAAAGGCATGCTCTTTTGTTGACCTCTTTTGTAATGTGAGCAATGAGTTCTCTTCCACTTGGTAGGAAACTTATATTAATTGCAGCCTGATGAACCTCTGTTTCTGTAACTGGGAACTCTATCTTCAACAAAATTTTTCTCTCTTCATCAAGTTTGTCAGAGTTATATAGGGATGGAATTTCTAATGGGTTTAACTCTTCTATTTTTTTATATTGTCTTGTCCACCTGAATTCTGTCTGAGGTATCTCTATGTCGTATTTTAATCTTGATTTTTCAGGTGCAATGGTGACAGGTAAAGGTGGTGGTGTTTTCACTGTGTTGATGCCAACCCCCTCTTTTTCAAGTTCTCTCACAAACTCTTCAAATTTCTCGGTCCCCATAACTTCAAGCGTCTGGGTATGGTCTGGGCTGATTCCTCTCATCAATCTTAAGCCTCTTCCAACTGCCTGCTCTGGTAAGATTTGTGCTTTTGAAGTGAATGGACGCAGTCCCAGAATTACAGTCACATTCTGAACATCCCAGCCCTCTCTTAACATCATATTGCTTACAATTATTTTTACTTTATTTGTCGGTTCATCTATTTCTCTTGCGAGCTTTCGTAAGATGGGAAGTTCTCTTTCTGTAATTTTTATTTCAGTTTCAGCTGATTCTCCTTCTCTTGTTTTTACATGAATTACCATTACTTCCTCAGTCGGTTCTTTTAATCCAAGGTCTTTTCTTCTTCTTATAGCATCTGCAATTTTATCAGCATAATCATTCTTTTCTGCCATAATGAATAAAACTGGCTTTTTCCCTACTTTAGAATAAACTTTATAATGTTCTTTCCATCTTTCAAGCGCAGCTGTGATCCACTCTCCGTATTTTTGAATAATGTTTTCTTTTGTAATGTTTTCAGGATCTTTTCTGTTCACTCTGTGGACAATAAGTGGTGCTTTCACAATTCTATCCTCAACTGCCTGGGCAAGCGGGTAATCAACAATTATCCAGGGGTAATAAGTCCCTGTTTGTGTTTTCGGTGTTGCAGAGAAATCAAGCCACAGGTTTATGCCTTTAGGAAGTACATTATGAATGCTCATTAAGGTCTGGTGCCATTTTAGATCCTCATCGTGAACATGATGGGCTTCATCGTTAATTACCATAAGATTGCTAAGTTTCTTTATTTTATCAATTAAAATCTCAGGCGACTTTGTTAGGTCCTTCTGTGGAGCTCTACCCAAAATCTCATCAACTATGTTTTGTGGGGTGAACTCCTGCCTTCTTGATTCATATAATTGTTGAATGTTATTAACTATGAGATTCCCAGATGGATTTAAAGGTGAGTCATCTTCTCTTAGAGTTACTTTTATATTCCAGAGTGGTTTCCACGCAGGCGGCATCACTGGCAGAGTATAGAAAATTTTGTTATCTGCAAAGTCCTTTGCTAACCTTTCATAAACAATAACATTTGGAGCAACGATAAGGAAGTTATCAGGGTAGCGCGTGTCTTTTTCTCTGAGTCTATTAAAATATGACCAGACAATAATTAATGCCATCGCATAGGTTTTACCGGAACCTGTTGCCATTTTAAATGCGTATCTTAAAATCCCTTTCTCAGGTAGTTCTTGCTCTCCCTCTTGGTCAAGCTCAGGAAAATAGCGGATTAACTTTCTCTTGCCTTGAACATCCTCAACAATTTCAACTGCGTCTTGGAATAAATCCCTCCTGAAATTTTCCGCATAGGTTTCAATCACAGGTTTTAAATCATCGTATTTTTTAACTTCAAAAAGATAAATAAGCGTTTCAACAGCCTCTCTTTGACAAAACCAGTATCTAAAGCGTTCACCATTTATTTTATGGTCATTGAAGAACCAATAATATAAAAGTTCTCGTGTTGTATTAGTTATTCCTGGATAGTCACTATCTCGCCAATTATCAACTTCTTCTCTTAATTTATTCACAAGGAGCATCTTGCTTGGACGCCTGCCTGCTACCACTTTATAAGAGTTCTCGCCATCTTTTATAAGATGAGCAGTCGGCTTTTGGGAAGGGTCTCGGTCTTCTATGTAAGGAAGAGTTTTATCATACTGGATCCAAGTTTTTGGTGGATTCCTCATAATAGCACCTCTCTTTTAATTTCGAGATTTTCGTTTATGACCAACAATTCTCCATTCAATAATTCTTTCCATTTTTCGTCTTCTGTAAGTTTCTCAGTGGCTATTAAAATTGCTTTTTCATTTGCCAGCTTTTTAGATTCAATCAAGGCATAAGTTTCATCTGATGAACAAGAAAAAGGACTTAATGGATCTCTTTTTAGGAAGTATAACTCTCTCCCAGGTCTAAACGCATAAAATTTCAATCCATCTGATAATAGGAAATTTGCTCCACCAGAGCTCTTAACAACTTCATTCACTGCTGTTTTTATTCCTTCTATTTTATCTCCTTTTTCATCTATACATTGAATTAAATATCTGAAGTAAACTTCAGAATCTATAGGTTCACTTGTGAAATTTTGATTATATGGGTCTCTTAGTAGTTTCAAAATTTTTTTCTTATTTACTGTTCCATTATGGGCAAAAATCCACTGATTATAAATAAAGGGATGGGCATTACTATCAGAATCTGAACTCCCACTTGTAGCAAGTCTTACATGGGCTATAATAATCTTAGATTTGATTTTCTTAACAAGTTCATCGAACCTATTTGAAAAGAAAGCGCTTTTACCATATTTCTCTACTTTTGGAACCTCTTTTTCATACCAACCAATACCCCAACCATGTGGATTTGCTTTGCCTTGTTTTTTAAATCTGTTAGAGGCTTGAAGCATTGAAAAAATTACATCAACTTCTTTGTTTGCAGATAGTCCAAATAACCTACACATTTTTCACCTCCACTTCAAAGATTTGTGATGTATCAATTCCAAAAATGTCAATCACTTTCACAAAGATCTTATATTTACCAGGTTTTTCGTAATTATGAGTTGCCTTAAGGTTCAATGTCCTATCCTTCTTTGTTCTATAAGATGTCCAGCCATTGTTGAAAGTATCGTTTTTGAAGTCAAAGTCAATTGCCCAGTAGTCAATCCAGTCAGTCCATTTTTTGATTTTGTCTTTAACTTCCTGAGGAATTAAGTCAGTATGGGGTATTACGAAATCTTTTAGTTCAACCTCGACATATCCCCCTTTTGTTTTTATATCCACTTTAAAGTGAGCAAGTTCAAAGAACTGGATATCTCTGCGCTTAACTGCCTCAGGGTCTAAAACATCCTTAGGGATTATTCTCAGTTTTAATCTTATATTTTTCCCTGCGACACCTTCCTGAATTGCATTATTTAATCCCATTTCCCATTCCCAGCCAAGGATATGAAGTTCCTGTTGTCCCTGAGATTCACATTCTTTGATAGCATTAATGACGTCCTGAATGGTAACAGGTGAATCAACTGCACCAACATAGACAAGGGCATTTCCTTTCTTGCCATGGATATGGGTAAAACCAGATATTGGTTCAGCACCATAGAGTTTCAGGATAAAAGCAAGATACTCCAAGATTGCCTGTTTCTCATCTTTGTTTGTGAATGTCTTTACCTGCCAGATTCGTCTTTCATATTTGCCAAGGTTAAGAATCTCAAAGGGTCTTGCCTTCCTGCCGTATTTCTTGCCATCATTTTCAAGGTCTTT
>CALIRS010000005.1 GCA_938042205.1 uncultured bacterium
GTTGATTTCTCCAATTCATAATAGGGAGGGCGTCTTTGATGCTAACAGATGCAATTTCGTATTCATCGAATAGGAAGGATTTTCCGTCCAATATAGAATATTTTTCCATATTCCGTGATTAATCTGAGATAAAATCAGAGAGTGCTTCTATAACCTCAGTTTGTTCTGTTTGATTAAGTTCTGGGTACAACGGTATACTTAAGCATCTTTCAAAGTAAGTCTCAGCCCCCAAAAGGGGTTCAGTGGGCGAACTTTTTTGATAGTAAGGGTGACGGTAAAGTGGAATGTAATGAATTTGAGACATAATACCCCTTTTGATCAAAAATTTATAAGCTTGGTCGCGATCTTTAGCTTGATGAAACCGAATTACATAAAGATGCCACGCATGACCGTCCTCCATTACTGGGGGCGAAAATCTTTCAGTAAATTTCGGCTCACTGAATGCATCATGGTATCTTTTGGCAATCTCACGCCTCTTTCTTATGGATTCATCAATTCTCTTAATCTGACTATTTCCCAAAGCAGCCTGTATATCAGTCATTCGGTAATTCCAGCCCAAATCGACTTGCTCATAAAACCAAGGCCGATCATGATTTTGATCATGAGTACGTTGAATGCCGTGAGATCTCAATCGGCGTGCTTTTGTTGAGATTTTGTCACAGTTGGTCAGTAAAACTCCTCCTTCAGCGCAACATAGATGTTTTACTGGGTGAAAACTTAAACATGCTGCATCAACCAAATTGCAATCTCCTGATCGAATAATTTTTGCAGAGTCCTTACAATCAGTTCTTGCCCCAAATGCATGCGAGGCATCTTCAATCAAAGAAAATTGATACTTTTGGGCTAAATCATGTATATGGTCAAGCGGTGCAGTTTTGCCAGCCAGTGAGACAGGGCAGATAAATCCATTCTTTACTGCTTCACTTTTTGCGGACTCCTCAAGAATCTTCTCTAGATGATTGATTGAGATAATCCCAGAGACAGGATCTACATCACAAAAAATAATCTTTGAACCTAGGTGTCTCGAAGCATTTGCAGTGGAAACAAAAGTGATGGCTGGAACGATTGTTACACTTTCTTTATTTGCACCAAGGCTTGCGTAGGCGAGGTGCAAAGCAGCCGTTCCACTTGAACAGCAGATTGCATGCTTTGCCTCAAAATATGAACTTAAATTATTTTCGAATAACGGAACTTCAGGACCTTGGGTAAGAAAATCAGAACGAAGAACTCTGTTTACTTCTTTTATGTCTTCCTCGGAAATAGATTGTCTGGAGTAGGGAATCATCTGAATTAATTTCAGCTAAAATAATAAGATAAATCATAAAAAGAATATGCTCAATTGAATAACTTGCTCTTCCTTATCAATTTTGTATCACTAAACTTATTGAAGATTATCGGTTCAGTTATCGCAAGACTCGGAAGTAAACGTCTGGCTTTTAAGAATCTATTGCCATACAAGGGGGTTCCTTTGGTTCTTGGTGCAGTAAGAAAGTTAATCGACTCTAAAAGGTTTGATGAAGTTATTCTTTCTACAGATAGTGAACTGATAGCAAGGACCTGCATGAGTGAAAAGATACGAATCCTAAAGAGACCTGCGGAATTATCGGGTGATGAGGTTCCCTCAATTCCTGTTTTTAAGCACATATTGAGTCATTTCCCTTCGGATATTCATTTAAATTATAACTGCAATTTCCCGGAGTGCTCTCTGGAAGTGTTCGATGCCGCCATTGATTTATGCAAAAAAACTGGAGAATCTCTTTCCGTTCCATTTGCGGTCTGGGCTCAAACCAAGGAATGTCTTGGTTCTTATGGTGATCCGTTCAAAATTACCGCCAGCCGATTTAAAACAGAAGATGTACATCCTCTTGATATTCACACCTTGGATGACTTGCTCGAAACTCATCAAGTTCACCAGGTTGATTTTGATGATTGGAAATAAATTTCGAAATTTCAGTAAAGTTTTCTGATTATGGTTCGATTATATGGATTGTACATCCATGATCATGAGAATTATTTTCACAAAAACTTTTCAATTAGGCTCTATTTTATCACTTGGGATCGCTTGCAGCACTAGTTATCTGTGGGCACTTGACCTAAAGAAGTTTGATGACCCTCCTGAGGAGAGAGAAAAATATCTTGCTTTTCGCTCCCCACCACCGCTTAGGTACACTCCTATACCCCTCCCAGCAGACAGATTAAGTTTGATCAGCCCTGATGCCACTGGAAAAGTAGTTGAAAAGAAAGAGCCGGTAGATACTAACGCATCACAGGAGCCTGATTTCCCCATCGTTACTTATTCAACTGAGTCCGAAATTGAGAAGAAGTCTTTCCCGGGAGTGATTCCGCAAATTGCACCTCCAAGCACATTGCCACTTGCCGATCCATTCGAAGGAGTTGTTGGCACCGATGTCGGGACAACAGACGAATTGCTAAATGTATTTGACGACCTGCGGGTTAATTCAGGAAATATACGAATGAATCCCATCCCTTTTATCCCCCCTTACACAGTAGCACCCGATAACCTAAAGATTGGCACAAAAGCCACTTACAGGAGGGTGCCCAGATGAAAAATCGAATCTCCTTAACTTTATTTTTAGCCTCCAGTTTATCCTGTTGGGCTCAAGCAGATGATGCTCCTCAACTAAAGTCAATTGACGAAGTTATACAAGGAATCGATTCTCTGCTCGACGACTTAGGGAATTCCAACCAAGGCAGTGCACCCATGCCTTTAAATCAGTCACTACCACCTGCTTCTCTGCAAGACCGTTCAAGAGATTCAAACACTCCCTCTTTTAGGGTTAGTAACGAACTCATGCCCGGGAACTTGTTAGAGCTTAAGAGTTCAAATCAAGGAGTTTTCAGGGATTCTGTTAACGAAGACGATTTAGGTGATATTCAGAATTTCCCTGAGAGTTCAGTGCCCTCAGGAAATGTTGATATT
>CALIRS010000006.1 GCA_938042205.1 uncultured bacterium
TAGGCAAGCTCTAAAAGTTCTTCATCAGAAAAGATTATTCCTTCCACTTTCATTCCTGCCTTGTAAGAGGTGCTCAACCTGTAAGTAAACGGTCCGATTTTCTCAAGCTTCTGAGGAATCATTTTTCTCACCTTTCCTTCCCGGCTAATCGTTAGACATCAAATATAACTGTTGCCTTAAACTTTTTATTTTCTTTCTTAATTTCGAGCATATGATAAGTGGCTGCCTTTACAGCTTCTACTAACTCATGTCTACTGCTATCGTAATTTTCCCCTTTGCAGTTTGCTTTCAATTTGTTATTAGAGAGATTCACCTTGCACTCCTTTAAAAGAAAGCCTTCGGTATCAGTATAAAAAAGCAACTCATTAAGGAAATCTACCAGCAAAGTTTCGATATCATCACCATCAACTTCAAATTCGATGGATTTCTTATTTTCAACTCGACTAACATCAGTTATTAAGCTATACATACCCCGGGCAGCATGCTCAAAAATGCCTTCGAGTGTTCCAGCATAAACTTCAATTCCGTAATCAGCTGTGTGGTCAATAATTTTATATCCTTCTTCCACAGCATCCTCTAAACAATGGCAATTGCCGAAACTTTATCGCCAGGCTTAAGTGACATAATTCTGACCCCCTGAGCCTGTCTGCCAAGGGTAGATACTTCCCTGATAGAAATTCGAATCGCCTGTCCCTCTGCGCTGACAACGAGTAATTCTTCGTCTTTTTTCACCCCCTTAGCTGCTGCAAGAAGACCCTTCTTTTCTGTTAGCTTAATGGCTCTAACGCCTTTACCTCCTCTATTTTGTCTGGGGAACGATGTGTAGCCTGTTCTTTTCCCATACCCGTTTTCTGTAATCATAAAAAGTTTTTCGTCCGGCTCAATGACCACCATATCCAGAAGTTCATCCTGTTCATTTAGCTTGATTCCTTTAACCCCGCTTGCAGCTCGACCCATTTGCCTGACCTGGTCCTCGCGAAAACGAATCGATTGTCCACCCCTGGTAAGAAGAATTATGTCATTATCCCCAGAAGTAAGTTTGACCTGCACCAGTGCGTCACCCGGACGGAGTCCTACTGCCCGTATGCCATCTCGTCTGGTGCTCGCAAATTCATTCAGTCGAGTCCTTTTTATAAGCCCCTTTCTGGTGGCAAAAATAAGGTTTAATTTCTCAGTTTCTCTATCAAAGTCGGCAACGACTTGTGCGGCAACTATTTTTTCATTCGTTGAAAGAGGTAAAAGATTCACTATCGCTTGTCCGCGAGCAGTTCTTCCTGCTTGAGGAACATTATACGCTTTCAACCGGTAAACTTTGCCGGAGTTGCTGAAAAGTAGAAGGTTTTGATGATTCGTGCAGGTAAGAAGGTGTCGAATCCAGTCGCCTTCCTTAAGGTCGGCAGTAGTAACCCCTTTACCACCTCTTTTCTGTCCGCGATAAACGCCAAGTGGCATTCTCTTTATATAGCCACTATTTGATATAACGATGATTACATCTTCATCGGGGATAAGGTCTTCTGCTTTGATTTCTTTTTCTGAATGCCTGATGACGGTCTTTCGAGCATCTGCATACTTATCACGAAATTTAAGAATTTCCTCTTTGATAATGCTATCTATCTTTCTAGGGTCAGCAAGCACTTCTTTCAGGTATTCAATTCTTTCCAAAAGTTCTTTGTGTTCTTCCTCAACCCTGGTCGCCTCAAGTTGAGTTAACCTTTGAAGTCTCATATCAAGTATTGCTTGCGCCTGCTCCTCGCTAAGGTTGAAATGAGATATCAGTCCTATTTTTGCTTCTGCTGGGTCCTTAGAGCCCCTGATTAACAAAATTACTTCATCAAGATTGGCCAGAGCAATAAGCAGGCCTTCAAGGATGTGCGCTCTTTTCTGAGCTTTCTCTAACTCAAACTGAGATCTCCTTGTGATAACCGTTCTCTGATGCTCGAGGTAATGGGTAAGGAGCTCCTTGAGGTTAAGGATTCTCGGTACACCGTCCACAAGGGCAAGCATAATTACGCCAAAAGTAGTTTGAAGCTGTGTATGTTTATAAAGCTTATTTAGAACTACCTGCGGGACAGCTCCTTTTTTGAGTTCAATCACTAAACGCATCCCTTCGCGGTCAGATTCGTCTCTAAGGTCAGATATCTCTGTAATCTTTTTATCCCGTACAAGCTCTGCTATCTTCTCAATTATCTTTGTTTTACTGACCTGAAAAGGAATTTCCTTTACAACTACAGCTTCTCTTCCCCCGGAAATCTCTTCTATTTCTGCCTTAGCCCTTAAAGTTATACTTCCCCTCCCGGTTTCATAAGCTTGTTTAATACCTTTCTTGCCGATTATAATTCCGCCAGTCGGAAAATCAGGACCTTTTCTCGACTTCATTAGTTGCGGGATAGTTGCCTCTGGTTCATCAATTAAGGTAACAACGGCATCTATTGTTTCTTTTAAATTATGTGGGGGGATGTTTGTCGACATTCCAACCGCAATTCCACTCGATCCATTGACAAGAAGCTGAGGAATCCTTGCAGGTAAAACTAAGGGTTCAGCGAGAGTATCATCGAAATTAGGGATAAAGTCAACTGTGTTCTTGTCAATATCTGCCAACATTTCCATGGCTATCGGCGCCAATCGCGCTTCTGTGTAACGCATTGCCGCCGGAGCGTCACCATCGATAGAACCAAAATTCCCGTGCCCATCTATAAGAGGCATTCTGAAAGAAAAGTCCTGCGCCATTCTCACCAATGTTTCATAAACTGCTGTATCACCATGAGGGTGGTATTTACCGAGAACTTCTCCGACAATTCTGGCGCATTTTTTGTAAGGTCGGTTTGGAAACATCCCCATATCGTACATGGCATAAAGTATTCTTCTATGCACTGGCTTTAGTCCGTCCCTCACATCAGGCAATGCTCTTCCAACAATTACACTCATAGCATAATCGATGTAAGAACGTTTCATTTCTTCTTCTATTTCAGTTTGAAAAAGTTGTCTGGCAATACGTCCCACTTACAAACCTCCTTGAAGTTGCTTAATCTGAGTTATGGGCTTATATATCCAGGAATCTAACTTCTCGAGCGTATTTCTCAATAAATTCTCGACGTGGCTCAACTTTTGTTCCCATCAGGGTGGAAAATATTTCATCAGCCCTAATGGCATCTTCGATAGTTACTTGAACGAGTGTTCTTGTCTCAGGATTCATAGTAGTTTCCCAGAGTTGTTTCGGATTCATTTCCCCAAGACCTTTATATCTCTGGATTGTGTACTTTTTTTCACTAATGCTATTTAAAATCTCTTTTAGCTGCTCCTCCGTATATGCATATCTATCCTTCCCATCAACGGTGATCCTGTAGAGTGGCGGTTGTGCAATATAGACATAACCTTTCTCTACAAGCTCCTGGGCAAACCGATAAAGAAACGTAAGAATCAAGGTTCTAATGTGCGCACCGTCAACATCTGCGTCACTCATAATTATTATCTTTCCATACCTGACATTTTCGATATCAAAATCTTCGTCAATTCCAGTGCCAACTGCTGTGATAATTGCCTGAATTTCCTCGCTTGAAAGTACTTTATTAATTCGAGCTTTCTCTACATTCAATATTTTTCCTTTTAATGGCAGGATAGCCTGAAACTGTCTATTTCTCGCTTGCTTAGCGCTACCTCCAGCAGAATCTCCTTCCACAATAAAGATCTCGGCTTCAGAAGCATCTTTGCTAACGCAATCAGCCAGTTTCCCAGGAAGTGAGGTGTTTTCAAGAAGTCCTTTCCTTCTGACCAGCTCTCTAGCTTTTCTGGCTGCTTGCCTGGCATGTGCAGCATTGATAATTTTTGTAACTATCAACCTGGCATCTGATGGATTTTCTTCAAGAAATTCATTTAACTTTTGAAAAACAACAGTCTCGGTAAATGAGCGAACCTCGGTATTGCCAAGTTTCATTTTGGTTTGACCTTCGAACTGTGGATTTTTCATCTTTACGCTGATAATAGCGGTAAGTCCTTCTCTCACATCTTCGCCACTTACATTTTCATCTTTTTCTTTCAAAAAGCCTTTCTTGCGAGCATAGTCGTTTATAGATCGGGTTAAAGCGGATTTGAACCCCGAGAGATGTGTACCGCCCTCCTGAGTGTTTATATTATTTACAAAAGTGAATATAGATTCGTTATATCCCTCGTTGTATTGCATTGCCACTTCAAGCACTGTGTCATCTCTGTTTTTCGCCTCAAAATATATGATATTCTGGTGCAGGGGTTCTTTTGCCTCATTGATGTGCTTAACAAAATCAATGATACCCCCTTCAAAGCAATATTCCTCCACATAAGGAGGTCTTTCACGTTCATCAATGAGCTTTATTCGAAGCCCTTTCATCAGAAAGGCAGTCTCCTTAATTCTTTGAGCAATAACATCACGATTGACGCTAATAGTTTCCATAATCTTGCCATCAGGTTTAAAGGTAACCTTTGTTCCGCGTTTGTTTGTCTCTCCAAGTATCTCGAGTTCAGTTTTAGGTTCTCCTCTTTCAAACTCCTGACGATAAATCTTTCCGTCTCTGTATACTTCAACAATAAGCCATTCAGATAGAGCGTTTACTACAGATACGCCAACTCCATGCAATCCTCCAGCAACTTTGTAACCGTCTCCCCCAAACTTTCCTCCTGCGTGAAGCCTGGTAAGTACCAGAGTAACTGCTGGCTGGCCATAGTTTTCAATAATATCCACCGGTATACCTCTTCCATCGTCAATTACTGTAATTGATTGGTCTTCATGAAGGATAATTTCAACATTAAAGCAAGCGCCAGCCAGCGCCTCATCTATTGCGTTATCAACTACTTCATAAACAAGGTGGTGAAGCCCTCGGGGTCCTGTCGATCCTATATACATGCTGGGGCGCTTTCGAACAGCTTCTAACCCTTCAAGTACTGTAATGTCTTTAGCTGTGTATTCTGCGGTCATTTATCCTCCTTTCCAGATGCTTAAATTATACCACAAAACAACATATAAAACTCATTTTTACCTGCGCAAATGCGTTTCCCATTAGATTAAATGATCCTTATGTCTCTTACTTGCAGGTTGGTCAAGTTTTCATTGATTTTGTCAAGAACTAATCGCTTTTGCATAAAAAGCTCTTGTGCAATAGCGCCATGAGTCACTTTTACAAAAAGTGTATTCCCCTCCAATTTTTCAGCTTCACACTTTCCCTTCAGGCTCTCGGGAACGCAGCAGTTAAAGGCATGTATTGCTGCAAGTTCATAAAGCCCCTGCCTGATGAGAGTCTTTAATATGAGGCCACCGATATCATTGAAATTACTCTCAACCTTTTTTCCTTCCCTTTTCGCCACAGATAAAATACTAACATCAATGTATGACGCTATCCTTTTCCGCTTTGAAGACTTCCAAGTAAACACAGTTATCAACCGCTTTTTCAGTGGTAGTTGCAATGGTATAAATCCCTTTGTCAATTAAATAATTCATAATACTTTGTCTTCTCTTACAAACGAGCTCGGAAAATAAGTCATCAGCGAGGAAGCCCACGTTCTTCTGGCATACCCTCTGAAGATACTCTCTCTGTGAGAGCTTTAAAGCAAGTGAGATTATCTTTCTCTCTCCATACGAAGAAGCATTTCTTGCTTGTCTTTCATCAAAGATTATTTCAACAGGATCTCTGTGTGGTCCTGTTGAAGTCACTCCCTCTTTTCTATCTGTTTCACGTGAAACATATAGCATCTCAATTAGCGATTCCTCAATTTCTTCACTCCTTAAAGCTTTTGGAAAATAACTTATAGATGATTTTTGTTCAATAAGTTCAAAAGCAATTTTTGAGAAAATTTCATTTAAAATCGCTACTTCTGCCATTCTCTTCTTGATAATTCTGGTTCCGGCAGATGCTATCTGCTGGTCATACACATCTATTTCGCGGTCATCAGCATTTTTTCTCAATGCAATGTTCCTCTGTTTTACCGCTTGCCTGTAAATATTTAAAACATTTCTGTAGCTTGAATAAGCCATTGAAATTGTTTCATCGAGGTACCTGCGTCTTTCTTCTGAAGAGCCAAGTGTAAGAAGAATATCTTGGGGGAAGAACCATGAAAAACTGGTTAAGTCTCTTATAGAAATGCTGTCCTTCTTTTTTTTATCTAAAAAGATCTCCCGATGAGTTCCTTTCACCTCGACTTTAATCTCATGGTCAGTGTTTTCATCTACCCAGTTAAGGAGTAAAAAAGCCTCCGTTTCCCCTTTCCTGATAAAAGTGGAAGCCCTTGCTCCATATAAAAACCCGTAACCCGCAAGTAGTATGCTCTCAAGAATTGTGGTCTTTCCGGATCCGTTATCTCCAACAATAAGGACAGGTGTCTCCAGAGGAAAATCCACTCTCTTCTCTTTAAAACACCTTACATTTTTCAGAAACAGATCGTAAACCATAAGACTATTCAGGAGTTCTGACAGGCATTAGCAGGTAAGAAAATACCTCTTCCTGAAGAGGTCTGATTACAGCTGGTTTTAAACCGTCCTGAAGCTCTATTTTTATCTTCTCCGATGATATGCTCTGGATACCATCCATAAGATATAAATAATTGAAAGCTACTTCAAGATTACCGTTAGCCTCCGCCTCTATAACCTCTTCAGCTTCTCCGAGATCTATGTTTTGACATCTAATTTTTACTTCATCATTTGATATAAAAAGTCTAACTGGATTTTCCTGGACTATAGGAGATAGTCTTTTGAGAGCATCTCTAAATTCTCCCGTACCAAGCACGACGTTTACAAAAGACTCGTCTGGGAAAAGCTGTTTAAAAGCTGGAAACTGACCTTCTATTAGCCTTGAAAAGAAAATCCAGTTTCTCTGTACCGAGACTATCTGGTTCTCAGTTACAATTATTTCAAGTTCCCCTTCTTCAACCATCTTCGATAGTTCTTCAAGAGACCTTGAGGGAACAAGAACCTCAATATCCGAAGAAGATTCAATGACAGGTATGTTTGTAACAGCAAGTCTATAGCTATCAGTTGCGGCAAAAGTCAGGTTATTCTTCCCTCCCTCTATATGAACTCCTGTAAGCGTTACCCTGGTCTCATCTTTTGAGGTTGACTTAGAAACCTTTTTTATTGCTTCTTTAAAGTCTTCTCCAGAAACTTTTATCATTTTGCCTTCTGGTATTCCTTTTCCCTGAGGAAATTCTTCTGGTGGAAAAGTTTTCAACTTGTATCTTGACTTTTCTTTCGATATTGAAATCTCTGTTCCTGAAGTATCAAGCTGAATTTCCACCTGTCCGTCTCTTAAATTTTTTATTATTTCTGAAAAAGCTTTTGCTGGAACCACAGCTTCCCCTTCTTCTTTTACCTTTACCGGAATAGACGACTCTACAGTTAGTTCAAGATCAGTTCCTTTAAGAGTAAGCTTTTCGCCTGATGCTTTAAGATATATACCAGTAAGAACTGGGAGAGTAGTTCTTACTGAAACCGCTCTTAGAACATATTTTACTGCCTCATCTACGTCAGAAATAACTGCTTTTATCCACATTTAAGCCCTCCGATATAAAGATATAAGAAAAAACTTTATTTGTACTACTTTTGTTCAAGTTGTTAATATCTAGAAAAACTTTCCTTTAACATTAAATTTAAAAACTTTTTATGGATCAAAACTTGTGGAAGTTTATATTAAAACTGTTTATTTCCAAAAGCAAAAAAAATAAAGACGATTTTTTCTTCTTTTCAAGTTCTGTTTTTTATTGTAAAAGAAAGTTCATTTATCTGATTAAAAGTTTCTCTTTTTTCTTTCATCATTCTCTCTACTTTTTTGCAAGCATGGAGAACTGTGGTGTGATCCCTGCCACCAAAGTATTTGCCTATAGTGGAAAGAGATTCATCAGTAAGCTCTTTGCACAAATACATTGCTATTTGTCTTGGGTAAACTATGGAAGCGGATCTTTTTCCACCAATAAGGTCTGTCTTAGAAACTCCAAAATATGAACAAACAATACTTTGCAGTTCATTAATAGTTACCGGTTTTCGCGACTTCTCAGGGAAAGCTTCAGAAAGGAGATCGTTTACAAGCTGAACCGATGGAGACTTACTCTCAAAGCGCGCATAGGCTACAAGCTTATTAAGAGCTCCCTCAAGCTCCCTTATGTTTGCGGTCACACGCTCAGCGATGGCAACGGCAACTTCTTCAGGAATATTTACTTTTTGATATTCTGCTTTTTTAAGAACAATCGCTACTCTGGTTTCAAGGTCGGGAGGCTGGATATCTGTCATTAGTCCCATTTCAAATCTGGATCTTAAACGATCTTCAAGAGCTGAGAGTTTGTGTGGGGGGCGATCACCAGATATTACAATCTGTTTTCCTGCCTCATAGAGAGTGTTAAATGTATGGAAAAACTCTTCCTGGGTTTGCTCTTTACCCTGAAGAAACTGAATGTCGTCAATAAGGAGAATATCTGATTCTCGATATTTTTTCTGGAAGTAAACTATAGATTTCTCTCGCACCGCATTAATGAAATCATTAGTAAACCTTTCTGAGGTAATATACCTGGCTTTCAATCTTGAGTGATTCTGATAAATGTAATTGGAAATTGCATGTAGAAGGTGCGTTTTACCCAGACCAACACCTCCATAAAGGAAAAGCGGGTTATACACTGACCCAGGGTCTTCGGCGACAGCGACCGAAGCTGCATATGCAAACCTGTTTGAGTTCCCTACTATAAAAGACTCAAAAGTGTGTTTGGGGTTAAACGGGTATTCGCTTTTTCTTTCATTACCTTCGTCGATAGGGATGAGTGGCTCCTGATCGTTTTTTGTTTTTCTTTCTGAAACAAGGAAACTAACATGAAAGGAATCTCCAAAACTTTTTTTGACTGATTGAGAAATAAGAGGTAGATACCTCTTTTCAAGCCAGTTTTTCACAAAATCATTGGGAACTGAAAGAAGTAAGGTATTATTATGAGCGGTCAAAGGATAAAGCTCTGAAAAAAGAGTATTGTAAGTTGTTGCACTAACCCTCGATTTAATGTTTTCAAGAGATTTATGCCAGTTTTTCTCGATTACGGAAGCCTTTCCTTCTCTTAAAAGATTTTTCATTTATACATCAGCTCCCGGGAAAAAAGATAATAACTTAGTATTAAGTTTTCTATGGGTTGTTAATAATTCTTCTTGAAACAAATTTCTGAAAGAAAAGATAGAAAAATTTTTTTTAAAATCTCTTGTATGGTTAAAGCAACTTCCCATCACTCAGACAAATAGCCCCTTACCTGCGAAAATGTATTAAAGTAAGTTTTGCTGAGAACAGATTATAGCAGTGAAATATGTTAACAAGAAGTAAAGAAAAAAAAAGAATTGCAAAAAGATATCCACAGTTTCCCCAGCGAGACGGAATGTTCTGCGGTGGAAGTTACCTTGCGGAGTTTCGACCGGCCGCTATTCT
>CALIRS010000007.1 GCA_938042205.1 uncultured bacterium
GTGATAACCTCTTCTATTACCTCATTCGTGAAAGTCAATCTAACACCTGACTTCGTTTTTTATTTAAAATTGAAACTCTCAGGAAATCTAAAATCAAAATATCAAAATCCAAGCTAATCTACTTTATAACCCCTCGAAAAAGCTATATTTAAATCTTGACAAACATATTTAATCTAAATCAACTTGTCCTGATGGTCAAACCAAAATCTCTGATTCTTGCGAAATTCCGTATCCAAAGATCACGATTACTGATTTATATCCCGATAACGGACATTAACGCTAAAATCTCTTTCCTCAAGAAACTTCTTAATCTCATCAGCAAAAACCACTGAGCGGTGCTTCCCACCGGTACAACCGAATGCAATCATCAAATGTGTCTTCCCTTCTTTTTCATAATTAGGGATCAGAAAGTCAAGCATTTTCTTAAGCATTTCGAGGAATTCCTTTGCTTTGGGATGAGAAAGGACATAATCTCGTACTTTCTCGTCTTTTCCAATTAAATCTCTTAGCTCTTCCACATAGTAAGGATTGGGTATAAATCTAACATCAAATAGCAAATCTGAATCGAGTGGTATTCCGTATTTGAAACCAAATGAAAGGACAGTAATTTTAAGTGATCTTTTTTTCTTTGGCCCCAGAAAATACTCTTTAATTCTATCCTTTAATTCAAAAGTCTCCAGCCTTGAGGTATCCATCACCAGGTCTGACACTTCTTTTATATTCTGAAGCATTCGTCTTTCTGTTTTTATCCCCGAAAGAATGTCTCCTGTTTCTGAAAGCGGGTGTTTTCTGCGGTCTCGTTTAAATCTCCTCAAGAGCACTTCGTCGTCTGCTTCCAAATAGATTATTTTGCTGGAAATGTTCTTTTCCTTAAACTTTTTAATAACATCAAGAAGTTCCGGAAAGAATTCATGACTTCTGACATCGCAAGCAGCTGCAATATGCCTTGATCTATGATTAGAAACTTCTAGAAGTTCCACTAAATTAAGAATAAAACGCGGGGGTAAGTTATCAACGCAAAAATATCCAATATCTTCAAGGACCCTCATCGCCTCAGTTCTTCCCGCCCCTGACATCCCGGTTACAATAACAAGTCGTATATCGGATGTCTCCGTTTTATCCTCCTGCTCATTCATTGATAAACCGCCTGTTTAACACTGTATCAGAGGCAAAAATAGAAAAATGTTTAAAAGCGATCTCTCGAATTTTTCTTTTGATTTTTCTTTATCATGTGAGGAAAACATAATAACCATACCTGTTTCAGTTCAACCTCGGGTTCCTTTGAAATTGTGTGCTTCTTTGCTTTCTAAGATTGGATTTTCTTTGAGAAAAAGGCAACAACCTGACAAACAATGGTTAACTTTTAAACATATAAACATATTTGTTGATGCTACCAAAAAGAATGCACCATCATTATCAGTATCTTTTTTCATATATATTATATCTAAAAATTTTAAAAACGCAGCATTTCTTGCTCAAATTTTAGTAATACTTCTTTCATTCCAGGTTCTCCAGACCAGCCACCAGCCCCTGTGGCAGAGACCACCCGATGTCAGGGTACAAAAAGCAGAAAAGGATTAAGAGAAAGTGCTCTTCCCACCGCCCTCTGCGCCTTATGATGACCTGATAAAACTGCTAGCTCTTTATAGGTAATTGTTTTCCCGAAAGGTATTTTTCTTAAAGCACTGTAAACATCTTTTTGAAATTCAGTAATTGTTGAAAAGTCAAGGTTTACGGAATCAAAATAAATATCTTTACCCCGAAAATAGCTTTCTATTTCCTTTTTCAATAGATCAGGGATATCGGGGAATTGACTTCGATTTTCACCAGCTGAATTTTCAATATAAGACACCTGGCATCTTCTTATTAAATCGTTTTTTATCTCCACTGTAACTCTAAATTTATCAAAATCTGCCTGGTAGATCATTGCTTCTCAATCTCTTCCTTCAGCCTGATAGCAACCTTTTCAGGCAATATTGATCGCAGTTCTTCAATGCTTGCCTTTTTAAGACCTTTAATATCTTTAAACAAAGAAATGAGCCTTCTTTTCCTTATCCGCCCAATACCTTCTACTCTGTCAAGTATAGACTTCGTAATTTCTCTTTCTTCAAGTTTTCTATGAAAAGAAACTGCAAATCGATGGCTTTCATTTCTAACGCGTTTGAGTAACTTCAAAGTATCCGAATCTTCAGAAAGTCTTAAAGGGCTTTTCTTTTTTAAAAGATATACCCGCTCTTTCCCCTTAGCTAAAGCGATTAAATCTATGGTACCTAATTCGCCAGCTTCCTCAAGTGCCTTACATGCTGCTGAAAGTTGAGCTTTACCTCCATCTACAATTATCAAATCTGGCTTCTGAGCAAACGATGGATCTTTCTTTTCGAAGTAATTTTTAATTCTTCTCGAAATTACTTCTTTCATCATTTGATAGTCGTCTTTTAAATTGCCTTTTATTTTAAACTTCCGATAGTCGCTTTTTTTAGGTCTTCCATCCTCAAAAACTACCATTGAACCGACAGGACTTTTCCCTTTAAAAGCTGAGATATCAAAACATTCTATCCTTAACGGTAAGTTAGTAAGATTCAATTCTTCTTTGACTTCTTCGAGAAAGCGGGAGTGAATTTTCAGAGTTGATTGCCCTTGAAATTTATACCAGTAAAATGATTGCATTGCGTTTTCTCTGGCAAAGGCGATAAGTTCTTTGCGAAAACCTTTCCTTGCCACAACAATTTTAACTTTCTTTCCTTTTTTTTCTGAAAGGATTTCTTCAAAAGCATTTTTAGTATCAATTTCTACAGGTATGATAATCTCTTCTGGAACATCCTCGCGCAAAAGATAATATTTTTCAAAAACATTTTCTATTGCTTCCCTGATATCAAAGGCAGGAAACACGAAACCTCTTGAACCCACTAACCTTCCGGAACGTACGTTCAGAATTTTTATATAAGTCTCGTCAGCAGAATATGAACCAATGACGTCAATATCTTTTTTTGAATCGAGCATGACCCGCTGGTGAGAGATTACATAGGTAGCTGCCCGCAGCTTTTCTCTAAAAAAAGTGGCCTTTTCAAAGTTTAATTTTTCAGCTTCCTGATGCATATTTTTTTCAAATTCAGCAAGAATAGCATCATTCTTCCCTTCAAGGAATTTAATCACGCTTTCAACATAACTCATATAAGTTTCTTTAGAAACAGCACCAATACATGGTGCGGAGCACTTACCAATGTCATAAAAAAGGCAAGGAGTGGCCCCTTTTTTCCCAGGCTTTGCCCCCCTGCAGGAACACAGCGGGAAAATTTTTAAAAGAGAATCTACTACTTTACGAGCTGAGGAAGCACGCGGATAAGGTCCAAAATACTTAGCATTTTCTATATTCACATTTCTTGTCAAAATCAGACGGGGCCACTCATCCCCAAGAGTTATTGCCAGATAAGGATATGATTTATCATCTCGATAGAGCATGTTATACCTGGGCTTTTTTGATTTAATCAGGTTGTACTCAAGAATAAGCGCTTCTTTCTCATTTCGAGTTACCAGGTAATCTACCGAAGCTACTTTTTGAAGCATAACTTCGAGCTTTGGCTCCGAGGGGCGCGTGAAATGTGCCTTAACCCGTTTCTTAATGTTTTTTGCTTTACCAATATAAAGATATTCCCCTGAAGCGTCTTTAAAAATATAAACACCAGGTTTTTCAGGTAAAGCAATGGTTTGAAGACTTAACTCTTTAAGATTCATTGCTTAACTCGCAGCAGTTGCTGTTTCCTTTTTAGGCTCGAGAAGAACCTTCTTTAAAAACATGCCTGTATACGATTCTTTACAATGAATAATCTTTTCGGGAGGACCGCTAAATATCAGGTCTCCTCCACTTTCACCACCTTCAGGACCCAGGTCAATAATCCAGTCGGCGCTTTTAATAACATCGAGATTGTGTTCGATTACAATCAGAGTGTTGCCTTGACTTACTAATCGTTGAAGCACATTAAGCAGTTTGTTTATGTCATCAAAATGTAGCCCTGTAGTTGGTTCGTCAAGAATATACAAAGTTCTACCAGTAGCTACTTTTCCTAACTCAGCAGCTAATTTAACCCTCTGAGCTTCACCACCTGAAAGAGTCGTCGCTGGTTGTCCCAGCTTGATGTAACCAAGTCCAACATCATAGAGAGTCTGAAGTTTTCTTTTTATAGAAGGAATATCTTTAAAAAAAGATAATGCTTCTTCGACGCTCATATCAAGAATATCAGCGATATTTTTCCCTTTAAACTTCACCTGAAGTGTTTCAGTGTTATATCTTTTTCCTTTGCAAACGTCGCAGACGATATATACATCAGGGAGAAAATGCATCTCGATTTTTATTTGCCCATCGCCACGGCAATTTTCACATCTTCCCCCCGGGACGTTGAAACTAAAACGTCCAGGCCTATAGCCTCTTATTCGTGCTTCTTTTGTTTCTGAAAACAGCCTTCTCACATCATCAAATACTTTTACATAAGTTGCCGGATTTGACCTTGGTGTGCGACCAATAGGCGATTGATCGATTTCAATAATCTTATCTAAGTATTCCACTCCTTCAATGCGCTCATGTTTCCCGGGCTCTTCTATTGATTTATAAAAATGCTTCTTGAGAGCTTTGGTAAGAATGTCGCTTACAAGAGTGCTTTTGCCGCTTCCCGAGACACCTGTTATGCAGGTGAAGAGCCCAATCGGAATGTCAACATTAATCTTTCTAAGATTATGCTCACTGGCACCAATGATTCTTAAAAATCTTTTGTCCGGTTTTCTTCTTCTTTCAGGGATAGGAATTGACAATCTCCCTGAAAGGTATTTTCCTGTAATTGAATCTTCGCATCTGATTATGTCATTGGAGGTGCCGCAAGCTACAATCTCTCCTCCGTGCTCACCTGCTCCTGGACCGATGTCCACAATCCAATCTGACTCCCGGATAGTCTCTTCGTCGTGCTCCACCACAATTAAAGTATTACCTAAGTCTCGCAGTTCCTTAAGTGTGTTAATTAGCTTTCGATTATCACGATGATGAAGACCAATGCTCGGTTCATCAAGCACATACACCACTCCAGTTAACCCTGAACCAATTTGAGTTGCCAGCCGAATTCGCTGAGCTTCCCCGCCCGCCAGGGTAGCAGTAGCTCTATCAAGAGTAAGGTAGTCAAGACCAACATTTATTAAAAATTTTAACCTCGCTCTAATTTCTTTAAGAAGCCTTGAAGCAATCTTCATATCCCTCTCAGAAAGTTTCAGTGAGTCAAAAAATTCGTAAAGCTTTATCACAGAGAGAGCAGAGAGCTCGTAAATATTGAAATTTCCTATTTTTACAGAAAGAGCTTCTCGATTCAGGCGGGCACCGTTGCAAGCGCTACATTTTTTAGGACGCATAAATTCTTCAATTCTCTCTCTCTGAGCATCACTTTCAGATTCTTCATATCTTCTGGTAAGATTTGGGATTACTCCGAACCAGTGTGCATAATAAGCTTTTGGTCTCCCCGTAATGCTAATATAACGCACATATACTGGTTCATCGGCTCCATAAAGAATAATGTTTTTCTGTTCTTCTGTAAGCTTCTTCCAGGGTTTATCTAACGGAATGCGGTAATGCTCTGCTACTGCTCTAATCATTTTAGGGTAAAAATCAACTCTGGTACGAGCAAAGGGTACGATAGCGCCTTCCCCGAGCGAAAGGTTTTCATCTGGCACCACCAGCGATTCATCAATGACCATTTTCACACCTAATCCACTGCACTCTCTGCAGGCACCATAAGGACTGTTAAATGAAAATAGACGAGGAGAAATCTCGCTGAACGAAAAGCCGCATCCCAAACATGCAAAATGAGTGGAGAGAAGCTCCCTCGAAGTAACATTCCCACTGGCATCCAATATTTCAACAGCTACAATGCCGTCTGCCAGCTTAAGAGCCGTTTCGACAGAATCGCCCGTTCGGCGCTCAATACCTGGTTTCATTACTAGCCTATCAATCACGACATCTATATCGTGACGAAAGTCCCTCTGAAGTCTAATTTCTTCTTCCAAACCATATACAATCCCATCCACTTTCACCCTAACATAGCCTTCTCGACGAAGTCGCTCAAACAAATCGCGGTATTCTCCTTTGCGCCCTCGTACCACGGGAGCCAGTATCTGAAACCTCGTCTTTTCTGGAATAGAAAGTATCCTTTCAATTATTTGCTGAGATGTCTGCTTTGATATCAGTACTCCGCAGTTTGGACAATATGGTTTTCCAATTCGCGCATACAAAACTCTAAGATAATCATATATCTCCGTGGTCGTCCCTACAGTTGACCGGGGATTTTTGGATGCTGCTTTCTGGTCTATACAAATGGTAGGAGAGAGACCATCGATGTGATCAACATCTGGTTTTTGAAGCTGCCCTAAAAACTGTCGTGCGTAGGCAGAAAGGCTTTCAACATATCTTCTCTGACCTTCCGCATAAATGGTATCAATTGCAAGAGATGACTTCCCGGAACCGGAAACTCCTGTAAACACAATCATCTTCTCGCGTGGCAACCTAAGGTTAATATTCTTGAGATTATGTTCTCTTGCTCCGGTAATAATAATTTCTCGAGACAAATTTATTTTCCCTTCTTTCCTTAGATTATAAGGAGTCCTGCATATTAAAAATATGTTGCTTTAAACACATCTCTGATATTAACCTTAGGTTGCCACGCGAGAAGATGATTGTGTTTACAGGAGTTTCCGGTTC
>CALIRS010000008.1 GCA_938042205.1 uncultured bacterium
GAGTTCCACCAGCAGCCACCAGGCTCGGACATATTCTTTTCAATGCTGGACTTACCTGGTTTAAAGATTGGTATTTCGCAGAAGGCTTTCGTGAAATTAGCCAAAAACTTCAAGCAGAAAAACCATTAAACGAAAAGCTCGAGCAAAGCATCATCTCTTAATTAAAAAAAATTAGAAACTTTTATCGAGAAGACATCCCATTTAAAAGGGAGAGAATATTACGAACAATAAGCTCCTTTAAGAGCTCGGGCTTTGCTCGAAACCACAGGCGCACCTGAAAATACTACACCCTGTGCTCTGTAAAATGAATTCTGTTCCTCGAATAAGACTGCTACTTGTCAGATCATTTATTTTTTGCTAAACTCCTTAAAACCTTAAGACTAAAACAGGCGATGGGGTTCGCCTAAAACTGCCTTAAAGGCTGATGACTCCTGCTTGAAGACTTTTTTCGAGGAGGTTGTCGCCTTTGGGGTTTTTTTATGTATTAATAGGAGGATCGATTGGAGCATTACTGCGTTACATAATTTCTGGAGTAGTCCACGAATATTCGAAAACTTCTTTCCCTGTAGGCACATTTGCAGTGAATATACTTGGTTCATTTATAACTGGCTTTCTGTGGGAGCATTTTTTGTATGTTGCTGCTCCTTCTACGTTGAGAACCTTCATATTTATCGGGGTGCTCGGATCTTTTACTACATTTTCTGCTTATAGCCTTGAAACCTTAAGCCTTTTGAAGGAAAAAGGACTTTCGGATGCTATTTTAAATGTCTTCGCAAATAACATATTTGGGATTTTAGCCTGTCTTGCAGGATTTATCATTGGCAAGTATCTTAGAAGCCTTTTGGGGTAAGATTTAATTCAATTAAAATTGCCAGAGTAAGAATACTGACCAGGGATCTTTATTATTAAGGTCAACTATTATAAGACTATTATAAGAAAAGCTTCTTTTTAAGCAGACAATTCCATAATAAAAGCAAAAAAGCTCAACATTTGCGGAACCAACAGTCATCAAAGTGATCATGGAGTTTGGGACTCATAGTAGACCGTACTGCAAAGATCTTGCGCTTTTCGAAAGACCTGACCAGGCCATTATCTCATAACATCCTGTCATTTTAAGACACGGCAGTGTAGTAGATTGTGAAAAAATATGACTACACATTTACGACCGGCTAAAAACTGAAAGTTTGCGCATCTCGTTGAAATTTTTGAAGAAATCACCCCTGAAGAATTAGAAAGCCAGCGACAACATCTTCTTAAAACAGAAGAATCGAAATGATTTCTCTCCGATTGGTACTTTAAGGATGTCTTCAAACTTTGATTGAATATCTCCTCAAGCACACAGTTAACTGTCTTGTCCCTGTTTTTTATTGCCGGTGCCATTTCTGCCTTCGTATCGAAAGAGTCACAGTGATGAAATGCTTCAACCGAAAATAAACAAGTTCCTTTCGTATTCGGCAGCTTCTGCCCAGGGAGTCATCCTTGCCGTAAATTCATGCAATGTAATTCCTCTCTTTGCCAGTACCCTCAAATGAGGAGCCGTCCTTGCCTATCAGTTGCTTCCTCTTTTCAGGCCCTGCTATCAACCTCCGGTAATCGTTTACACTGACCGTCTTCTCGGCTTTGAACCTAGAGCTGTAAGAGCGCTATTTGCAATTTCTTTTGCAGTAGTCATCGGATTAATTATGACTGCACATTTAGAAGAGACGAGTCTATAAAAAGGGAGGGGACTGTAGCTTTTGTAGCAGCTAGCGACAGTGACAGACTGATTTTCATCGGTTGTGTGTTCTCATTACTGCAACCCTATACAAAATCTCATATCATATATTGTTGGCTCATATAAATGCTCTCTTAGCAATGGAAATAGCATTAATAGCATATTTCCCTATCTTCTGGTTCGAAAGGAACGAATTGAGATACTTGCTTACTTTTCGGAGCAATATCTTAGATAGAGACATGAGATTTTAAATGTTAATTAAAATCCTAATGCCGGGGCGCCCAAAATGCTAGATCTTCAAAGAGACTACATAAAAGCTATCCATGAATTGGGAATAAATGCCGCCATTATTAAAATTGAAGATATCAATAAAATCTTGAAGTATCTGTTCATGTTTACTCTGGCACTGGTAATCAATGAAAAAGTAAAGTCTTTGAAAAGGTCACAACATATGAGAAAGTAAAAAATATCTCCAGAAAGAGCTCCTTCAGTGGCTGAAAAATTCATAATCTAAAATCATGTACTTAGTCCCATTAGTACGATTGATATAATTAATCTATGTTAATTGACTTTCATTCACATGTTTATCCTCCTGAAGTTTGGAAAAAGATTGTCGCCCGACTTGAAGATTTTTATGGTGTTAAAGCCAGGCGGGACGCTACTGCAGAATCACTAAATACATCTTTAGAAAATGCTTGTATAGAAAAAGCAGTCGTTCTTCCCGTGCCCACCAGAAAGGAACATGTGCAACCAAATAACACCTACTACGCATCTCTTCCTGAAAAATTTCCCAGGCTAATCCCATTTGGCGCTATCCATCCTGAATGTTCTTCAGAGATATTAAAATCATTCTCTGCCCTAGGCTTTAAAGGGTTTAAAGTGCAGCCAAACGCCTGGCAAACAAGACCTGACGACAAGTCTCTTTTCTCTTTCTATGAACTTGCCGAAAAGCTCGGGTTAATCGTTGTCTTTCACGCCGGGGACGAGGAAGGGGGAGTTGAAGGTAAATACTCACGACCAGGATATTTCATTAGCATTTTAGAAGAGTTCCCTTCCCTTAAATGCATATTTGCGCACCTTGGAGGATACAAGCGCTGGGACGAAGCTTCAATGCTTTATCCTTATCCTCAAGCATATTTTGACACTTCTTACACTTTGGGCATCCTCCCTCCAGATGAATTTGTGGAAATTGTGACCACCATATCTGACAAGGTGGTCTTCGGTACCGATTTCCCCTTCCGTGACCATCTGGAAGAAAAAGAGTTGATTAAGGAATATCTTGGCGAAGCATTCCTTAACAGGCTGGCAAAAAATGCTCAGAAACTTATCACTTAAAATAATTTCTTTTTATCCCGGGGAAATTATTGCTGGAGCTTGCCAAAGTTTAAGAAATCAAACCCTGATTTTGCAAAAGTGGGATGATTTTTCAGTGAGCGAAGGAATTCTGCATTTTGTTTTACCCATCCTTTTATTTTCTTGCGCCCGCCGGCAAGATAATAAGCTCTCACCCATCTAAAAACCACCAGACAGCGCAAAAATTCTATCGATGAATAAAATCTAAATGTTCCCCTGATAATTTCTTTCTGGAGATCGAAAGCGCTCATTTTTTCAGGTTTGAAGACGACATGATGACCATCATAGAAATTCCACCTGTCCGTGAATATTCTTTGTTTTCTTTTCAGTTCTTCAAAAAGAGGGGTACCGGGAAGCGGAGTGAGCGCCAGGAATTGAACAGAAAAAAGACCAGCACGTTTTGCAAACTTAACAGTTTCCCTAACTGTCTCGGATGTATCAGCATCTGAACCAAGTACAAACATTCCATGAATATCAATCCCAGCTTTTTTGAATTCTCTAATGGCTTTCATATAGGACCCGGGATTAGTTCCTTTTTTATAAAGCTTGAGAGTTTCTCGATTTATAGATTCAAATCCGATGTGTAGAAGCGAACATCCACTTTTTCTAAGAATTTTCAGAAGTTTTAAATCTCCAGCGATATCGACTCTTGATTGAGCCGACCAGACAAACTTAAGACCTCGTTCTAAAATTCCTTTGCAGATTTCATAAACACGCTTCCTGTCATGGGTAAAGTTGTCATCATAAAAGAAAACTGTTCTTGGCTTAAGTTTTTCAAGCTCGTCGAGAACTTTTTCAACAGATCTTGTGCGGTAACCTCTACCAAAAATTCTGGTCACAGAGCAAAAAGTACAATTAAATGGACAACCCCGGGAAGTAAGCATCGGTGTCACTCGCATTCTTTCATGCCCTTCAATAAGGCTCAAGTCGGGGCCTGGAAAGCTATCAAGATCGCAAATAAGCGGTGCCATTTTTGTTTCTATCACTTTGTCTTTAACCTTAAATGCAATCCCCCTTATTTTCTCAGGAGATTTCTTGCCCTCGATTACCTCAAGAACTCCAGGAAACGACTCCTCCCCCTCGCCTATCACAACAAAATCGGCATGCTTTAATGCTTCTTTGCTTTGAAAGGTTACGTGTGGACCTCCCATTACCACTGGTTTGCCAAGCGCCTTCACCCGGTCAGCGATTTCGTAAGCCCTAAGAGCTGTTGAAGTAATAGTTGATATTCCAACCACATCGGCGGCTTTAATCTCATTCCAGTTAATAGCCTTTATTTCTTCACAAAATATTTTTACTTTATGACCAATGGACTTAAGAATGCTGCCTAACAAAGGCAATCCGAGCCTTGGAAGAATTATGCCAGAAAAAACGTGATACCCATGAGATTTTGGTTCAATCAAAACGATTTTCATTTTTTACTTTCTCCTCACATCAATCTGTATATTATCTCATAACTGAAAGAAGAAATGTTTGAAAAGTTTTTAGTGGAGATCCTCCCGCCTGCCCGTACGGGCAGGCG
>CALIRS010000009.1 GCA_938042205.1 uncultured bacterium
TAATTAGGTGTGAAATCGACAGTGTCCTCGTCGATATCTTTAAGTAGTTCTTCGGAAAGTTTTGTAAGTCTACATTCTGTATACCTGTAAGCTGCTGCCGAATCACCATCAACAGAGCCAAAATTTCCCTGTCCATCTATGAGTGGATACCTCATTACCCAGGGTTGTGCCATTCTTACAAGAGTATCGTAAACTGAGCTATCTCCGTGGGGATGATAGTTCTTTAAAACTTCTCCAACAACACCGGCACATTTATCATAAGGTCGATTATGCAATAGGCCTTCTCGAAGCATGGCATATAAGACTCTTCTTTGCACAGGCTTGAATCCATCTCTAGCATCTGGTAACGCTCTGCTTACAATCACAGACATAGAATAATCTATGTATGCGGATTGCATAATTTCTGTTATGTTTCCGTTTATCAAATTATCGCTGGTTTCGTTCATATAATAAATAATTAATTAAGCGTCTAAAAAAGTAACATTTAAGGCATTATCTTCAATAAAGGCTCGGCGTGGTGCAACTTCTTCACCCATAAGCATAGTAAAGATATTGTCCGCTTTAATTGCATCTGCAATTTCTACTTTTACTAAGCTGCGAGTTTCGGGATCCATGGTTGTCTCGAATAACTGTTTGGGGTTCATTTCACCAAGGCCTTTGTAACGCTGAATCTGCAAACCCTTTCTTCCCGAAGATCTAACTTTCTCTAGAAAGTGACTCACGCCGTTTAATTCGATTGTTTCGTCTTCATTATCAGTTATTAAGCTGTAAGATAAGCTTTTTTCGTCGCTAAAAAATTGCTTACTTATACCAATTGCGCTGCTTAAAGCAATGAGTCTCTCCAGCTCTTTGGATTCAAAAATTTCATGTATCGAAATTCTTTGTGACATTAGAATTCCATCTTTTTCTATTTCTTTATGAAAATTACTTTCCTGAGCTTGCTCTGCAAGGTCATGGGACTGAAGAAAACCCATTTTGGCTTCTACATCCTTGAAAAATCTTATTTCTTCATCATTGCCTGTTCGAATTCTTGCAAGAAATCGAGGTAGGTTATTTGTTTCTAAATCAAGTTTTTGAAATAATCGCTGCGCTGTACACCCATATCGCCCCAAGCCTTTACCAACAGCTTCTATTTCAATAAATAAATCTGTTATCTTCCCTAATTCATCTTCGTTAAATACATATCCGTCTTGGTTTCTTCTCAATTTGAGATCTTCCATTCCCAGTGAAATTAAGATTTTACTCATTTCTGAGTCATCCTGGATATATTGTTCGGTTTTTCTGCGTTTAATTTTGTACAATGGAGGTCGGGCAACATACACATAACCTCTCTCAATCAGACCTTTCATTTGCCTAAATATAAAAGTTAGTAGAAGTGTTCTAATATGAGCACCATCCACATCCGCATCCGTCATTATAATTATCTTATGATACCTAGCCTTTTCAGCGTCAAATGAACCTTCTCCCTCATGATCGCCGATGCCGGTACCAACAGCAGTGATTAAACTTCTGATTTCTGCATTATTTAAAACTTTATCTAACCTGGCTTTTTCCACATTCAGAAGTTTGCCTCGTAGAGGAAGTATGGCCTGCGTTAATCGATCTCTACCTTGTTTTGCAGAACCTCCAGCTGAATCACCCTCAACAATATATAACTCGCTTTTAGAGGGATCTTTTTCAGAACAGTCTGCTAACTTTCCAGGTAATCCTCCACCTGATAGTGCACCTTTTCTTACTGTTTCACGGGCTTTCCTTGCTGCCTCACGAGCTCTTGCCGCATTTACAACCTTTTCAATAATTGCTTTCGCTTGATCGGGGTTAATTTCAAAATGGTGTTTCATTTTCTCACCCACAATCTTCTGTACAATCCCATCTACCTCTCTGTTTGAAAGTTTGGTTTTGGTCTGGCCCTCAAACCTTGGTTCGGGAACTTTTACTGAAATAACGGCCGTAAGTCCCTCCCTTACATCATCGCCAGTAAGAGAAAGCTCTTTTTCTTTTAGTAGATCATTCTGTCTTGCATAATTATTGATTACCCTAGTAAGGGCAGTTCGAAAACCGGAGAGATGGGTACCCCCTTCTATATTATGGATTGAGTTTGCATATGCATAAAGTTGATCAGAGAAGGAATCGTTGTAGATAAAGGCTACTTCTGCCATGATTTCTCCATTCCCGGTTTCAGCTGGTGCTTCACCTGAGAAATAAATGGGGTCTTCAATTAAACAAGTTTTATTTTGATTGAGATAACTTACATATTCACTAATTCCATTTTCAAACAAAAATTCTTCCTTCAGGTTATTCTTGTCTTCGCAAAGGGAGATTTTTACTCCAGGGTTCAGGAAAGCTAATTCCCTCAATCGTTTAGCTAACAGATCAAATTTGAACTCACGTGTCTCGGTGAAGATTTGATCATCTGGCATAAACGTGATTTTAGTTCCGGTAGTATCGCTATCGCCAATAATTCTAAGTTTTTCAGTCGTTATTCCACGCGAGAATTCCATTTGATGGACTTTTCCTTCTCTCCTGACCTCTGCCGTGAACCATACTGAGACAGCATTCACGCATTTAGCTCCCACGCCATGCAATCCGCCAGAAACTTGGTATGCACCTTTTCCAAACTTTCCTCCCGCATGCAGATTAGTAAGAACTAATTCGAGTGCTGGAATGTCATATTTAGGGTGTATATCTACCGGTATACCACGACCATCGTCCTGTATCGAACAGGAACCATCTGCATTAAGCTGGACTTTTATTTCAGAACAGTGTCCAGCCAACGCTTCATCAATAGAATTATCTACAATTTCGAAAACACAATGGTGAAGCCCTCTTTCGTTAGTATCTCCGATATACATATCAGGTCTTTTTCTTACACCCTCAAGGCCCTCGAGTTTTTGAATCATTGAAGAGTCGTAATTTTCTTCGTTATCTGG
>CALIRS010000010.1 GCA_938042205.1 uncultured bacterium
GAAGCTTTTGAAAGGCTTTCTGGAATCGCTGATGCTTTCTTAATCCATAATCGTGATATCTATTCGCGATACGACGACTCAGTAATAAAACAGGTAAATAATTATCGTATAACCATTCGCAGAGCCCGAAGCTATGCTCCATATCCAATACGTTTTCCATTTAAGAATTCTCCTCATCTTCTTGCCTGTGGCCCTGAACTAAAATGCACTTTTTGTCTGACCCGAGATCAATATGCGTTTGTTTCACAACACCTTGGAGATCTTGAAGATGAACTGACTTATAGAAACTACTCGGATACCATCGAATTATATAAAAAGCTATTTAGAATTGAGCCACAAGTTTATGTATGTGATCTTCATCCAGATTATCTCTCAACTCACTATGCTTTAGAAAACCACGGTGATAAGGAACTTCTAAGGGTACAACACCACCACGCCCACATCGCGAGTGTGCTTGGAGAGCATGGAGAAAAAGGGCCAGTTATCGGGTTCTCATTTGATGGTACCGGATATGGAACGGACGGCACTGTCTGGGGTGGAGAAGTCTTAATATCAACAACTTCAGATTTTGAAAGATATGCTCATCTATTTCAATTGCCACTTCCGGGTGGCGAAAGTGCAATTAAAAAACCCTACCGAATGGCAATTTCTGTGTTAAGAATAACCGCCAATAATGAAATACCTGAAATACCACTGCTTAACCGAATTCCTCCTGACGAACTTGAGATTATCTTAAAAATGATTGAAACTGCCAGCTATAGCCCTTTAACTTCCTCAATGGGAAGACTTTTTGACGCTGCTGCAGCTATTTCCGGAATAGGAGAAGAAGCCACCTACGAAGGTGAACTTGCAATAGAGTTTGAAGCAGTTGCTGATGAGAAAGAAAAGGCTTCGTACCACTTCGATCTTATTGATGAAAGTCCAGTAAAAATCGATTTTCGGCCTGTTTTTTCAGAAATGATAAAAGATATTCTTAATGGTAAACAAACAAGCTCTGTCTCTATGAAATTTCATCGAGCAATCTCAGAGGTCATTTTACAGATCGCCCAGAAAATTAGAAAGGAAGTGGGCATTGACACAGTAGCTATTTCTGGAGGAGTCTGGCAAAATTCGATCCTGACAAGGCTGGCTTGCGATCTCCTCGAAAAAAACAACTTCCGCCTGCTTCTTCACAAAGAACTTCCCCCAAATGACGGCTGCATTTCTTTTGGGCAGGCAATCGTTGCTGCCTCAAAACTTTCTTAAAAAATGTTGAAAACGGTTATGGAAAATGATACCATACCCCCTAAAGTATAGGAGAAGAGGAGGTTGATTTGATGCCGCTTTATGATTACGAATGTCAAAAGTGTTTTCAACGATTTACCATACTTAAACCGGCTAATGAACCTGACGAGAATGTAGAGTGTCCGCATTGTAAGTCAAAAGAGGTCAAAAAGATTTTTTCACCTTTTGCCTCTTTCTGCGGCACTGATAACGATGGATGTACCAGCTTCGGTTGAGGATAGAATTCATCGCCTGGAGGCGGTTTTTTCTTACTTTGAAAGCCCGCAAATTGCGGGCTTTTTTATGAAGTACCTTTTACCTGAGCCGATTATCATATTAGTAATAACGAAATGAGTAACAAATATGATACCTTTTTCGTTTTATTATAAAAGAAAGAGTTTAGAAGAGCTCGCAGTTGATGCAAAAAGGGACAGGCGAGCCTTCGATGAGTTCTACAGGCGAATGGTTGAAAAGGCTTACGGGTATTATCTAAGAAGATTGGGGTCAGCAGCTGAAGCAGAAGACTTGACACATCAACTCTTCTTAAAGATGTATGAAAACCTCTCACAATATTCCCCTTCAGACACTCCATTTGAAGCCTGGTTTTTTAAGGTTGCGCGCAACCTTCTTATTGACTACTATCGCAAGAAATCTTCCTGCACCGAAACGCCACTTTACGAAAACATAACTTACTTAGATCCAGTAAGTGCGATTGATGAAAAAATAACCGTTGCTGATGCATTAGCTTCGCTTCCTGAAAATTATAGAGAAATTATTTATCTTTCCTTCTTTGATAGATTAAGCACTAAAGAAATTGCTTATATTCTCGACATCAGTGAGGAAAATGTAAGGGTGCTCAAACATCGCGCTTTAAAAGCTATTCTTAAGGTGATAAAAGATGAAAGATAATAGAGACGAATTAATAGAAAAAGCAATAGAACAAATGCTTACCAGAGATATTAGTGCTGAAGATGTGGCTCAAATATATGACCTAAGTACTAATGAAATTGAGCTTCCTAAAGCAGCTAAAAGAATTTCTTCTGTTCCTTCTCCTGTCTTTCTCTCCCGAGCGACAAGAAAGAGAATGCTTCGAAAGATACTTAATGAACTCAAATTGAAACCTGCTCCCGGAATTTTCAAGAAAGTTGCGATCAGTTTTTCAACACTGGTTGTGGCTACCGGAGGGATATCTTATGCTGCATATAAGGCACCACCTGACTCTTTTCTTTATAAAGTAAGAGATGTGGTAGAAGAAGCAACTTTTATTTTCTCCCCTGGAAAAGAAGAAAAAGCAAAAAGAATTCTCGAAAGCGTCAGTAATCATGCTGAACTTGCCAGAAAATACAGGGAAAAGAACAGAGCTGCTTCTCAAAAAGCCTATGAAACAGCCAAGAAAAGGTTAAATGAATACCTTGAACTTAAGAGGAGTTTGAAAAGCAGCCGCGATCTTTCAGACTTTGAAAAGAAAGCTGGAAATAAATATATCGAAGCCAAACGCAAAATCGCTCCTCGAGAAACTACTATTATTCTTGAAATAAAAAAAGAAAAACCCTCAAGTGTAAAACCCCTGGCGCCAAGAATGAATAGTGATGACAAAAAAGATCAGGGTTCCCCGATTAAGAGATCAAAATAAGATTCCTGTTAAAGTTTTTTCTGTGCCATCTTTTACACGGGGAAATTGACTTCTGTAGTTTAAAATTTATCTGACCTGATTATAGGACTTTGATGCCACCCGCCTTGTAGGCGGGTGGCATTTCAGTTTTACTAAAGGTTTGCTATTAGATAACGATATATTGAGCGTTAGGAGGCAAAAATGATTCAAGAGCTGGTGCAAGCTATAGATAAACCTTCTCCACTGGCGTTTCTTGCAGTATTTATATTGGGTATTGTGGTCTCACTGGGTACGTGTACGATTTTGGAACTTCCAATCCTTCTAGGTTATCTTGGAGGTTTACAGGAGAATCGAAGAGCAAGACTCTTTAAGATTGTTATGCTTTTTACCGCAGGAATGCTTTTCTCATACTTTATAATCAGTCTGACGATTGGTCTTGCTGTAGTTAAAATCAATTCATTTCTTGGCATTTCCTACTTTTTTTATCTTTCAATTGCCGCATTTTCATTACTCTTTGGTTTCTATCTGTTAGGTTTTTTGCCTGTAAAACTTCCCGCTTTCGATCTAAACAGAATCGCCAAAAATCATCGTGGACAATCACTTGGAGCTTTTCTCTTAGGACTCACTTTCATCTTCTTTGAAGCGCCCACGTGCCCTGCCTGTGCTCCCGCCTTGATTCTTATTGCAGGTTTTATGGTTACAAAGGGCACAATTTTCCTTGGAGTATCCCTTTTAATGACATATGTTGTCGGCCAGTCCGTACCACTGGTGATTGCGGGCACTTTTGCAGGCTTTTTAAAGAACATTGGATCACGAACTGTCGTTTTAGAAGAATATATAAAAATTGCGGCCGGCATTCTGCTCGTGCTTGTGGCACTGGACTTAATTTATCTTGCTTAAAGGAGAAAACATGAGTGTGGAGATTTTTCACTGGCTGAAAAACAAGAAACCTGGTTCAGATGATCTGAAAAGAAGGGGAAGCGATCATCATTTTCATGAGCAAACACATCCTGATAATTGCCACTGCGAAATTCACCGAACTCGAACGACTCTTCTTGATAGAGCATTAATGCTTCTTATTACTGTAATCATTTCATTTTTTGTTTTTAAGCCGTATCTTTCTTTTCAAAGCTATATGAGAGGCTTTCAATACACAGAAGTTGCTAAATCAGATCTGGCTATCAAACATCTAAGAAAAGCTGTGCAGATGGATAATACGAACGACTTAGCCTGGAGCTTACTGGCATACAATTACCTTAAAGTGAATAAAAAAGAGCCAGCTCTTTATGCTTATCAAAAAGCCCTTTCTCTTAATCCGCACGATGTGCAGGCAGCTATTGAGCTGTCGTTAATCTATTCAAATGAGGGA
>CALIRS010000011.1 GCA_938042205.1 uncultured bacterium
GCGACATGAAACGCGCAGCGTGGCGGATGCCACGTCGCGCCCCGCGTTGCCTTTGCAACTGAGCTTTTTTGAGATGGTATAAAGTTGAGGAATTAGTTATGCGTCATCAAGGCAAAGTAAAAAAAATTAAGGACAAAAAAAGCGGGTTTATTACTCCTGAAAATGGCGATAAAGACATTTATTTTGTTGCGGACCAAGTTAAGGAAGGTATGGACTCGCTTAAACCTGGTTATCTTGTGAGTTTTAGCATTAATACTAGGGAGAATAACTTCATTTTTGCTAACGAGATAGAATTAGTTTATAAAAACGGTAAAGTTAAAAAGATCGAGGTTCAAAAAGGTGGTTCTATCGATTCTGATGATGGAGAAAAATATTCATTCATTGCTAAAGAAGTCAAAGGCGATGGGATAACTTTTTTAAAGGAGGGGGATTCGGTAGAATTTAGTATTGGTATTGGCAGATATAATAAGAAATACGCCAATCAAGTTCGCAAGTTGGAAATACAAGAAATATCGGCAAGCGATGGGGTGTCAAAAAACTCTGGCATCCCTACTTGTAGCGAGATTAAGAATGGGGCAATCGCGGAATTTGAAAAAATACAAGAAATTACCGATCCGTATGAATTTGAAGATGCGGTTTTTCTACTTTTGAAAGCTCTAGGCATTAATTCTTTATATCAATACGATCCTCGCAAACTGCAAGCAGGCAAACCAGATGGTTTTTTTACCATCGGTTATTTGGCAGCGATCTACGATTGTACTTTACGACAGAAATTTGAAGAGCACAAGGGGCAGCAAATTGATAATTTTGTCGGCTGCTTAGAGAAATCGGAAGTCTCTGTGGAGGTGCGATCGCCTACGGGTAAAACTACGCCAAAAATGGTGAAAGTAGCTAGACATAAGCAGGTTTGGATTATTACGAAAGGAAAGACCAGAGTCATAAAGGATGTTAACAATATTAAGGTTAAAGAAGTTGCCGTTGTAGATTTAATTCAATTACTGAAAATGCGGTTTGATGTGGATGTGATGGAAGAGAACGATCTGGCTAAGAAACTTGAGGCAATTGATGAGTAAAGTTTTAAAGATGAACGAGTATTTTTTAAACGGACATACATTACATGGGAGGCTATCAAGAATTTAATTAAATAAAAAACAGTGCGTTAAGTAGTTCAGCAAAATAATCAAATAAGTTAAAAACATAAAAATAAAATTTATCGGGTTTGAATACTATGTCAGATTCCTCTACTCAAGAATTCACATTTCAGTCGCTCCACCGTCCGCTTGCTTACCGAGCGATCGACTTTTTAGGTTCGCGTCTGGGTAGCATGGGCATGACCATTGCGGACATAAATGTTGATTCATTATTAGAAAGAGCGACGAAAATCACTCACTTAGATGACTTTGGAGATAGCAGCTTCGAGCGTCCGTTATCTCAGTTGGTTGATAGTCTCAATAACGAAGCCCATCTCAACTTTATGGGAAAATATATGATGAGAGAAATGTTGAGCGAGTTGTTATCCGAACGGCTCAGAGTACAGCATTATTTTAATAAATTTCCTGAAGTTTCAGAGGAAAAAATTGAAAAACCTCTGTTTATTACTGGTTTGCCAAGAAGCGGTACGACATTTCTTTTTAATTGATTATGTCAAGATCCTAATAGTCTGTGGCTAAAACATTGGGAGTTACGGCTTCCTTCTCAAGAATTTGTAGATCGAGAGCAATTCGATCGAGCTGCTGAAGAGAAACTTTTAATTAAAAAATGCAGCGCAGATTTAAAGGGTTTCCAGTCTGTAGTTCCCCATATAGATAAATGCCATACCTTTGGAGTGACAGCACCAGAAGAATGTTTTCGCTTACTCACTAGAACTTTTGCTTGTACTGTTTTTCCAGTTTATGCAGAGGTTCCTACCTATTTCAAACAGATTTGCTCCGAATGGTGGGGAGCTGACACGCAAAAATTAGCCGACCTTTATCAATATTATCGCCAACAAATTCAGCTCATAAAACATAGGCGAAATCTACCTCAGACTCCGAACGATAGAATTGAAACTCAGAGACATTGGGTATTCAAATCTCCCAGTCATCTTATGTCTCTCTATGCCATCTCAGAAGTATTTACAGATGCTGGCTTAGTTCATATTCATCGAGATCCTCTCAATGGTATGGCTTCTAATTTCAGTTTGCTCGCGATGGTAAGAGGGGCATTTTCAGATCGAATCAACCGTCAGTATATCGGCAGACAATTATTAGACCAATTTTCATATAGCATCAACAGAGCGTTAGAAATACGTCGCAACAACCCTTCTTTAAATATCATCGATATTAGTTACGATCGCTTCATCGCCAATCCAATTCAGGTAATTCGGAAAATTTATCAAAAATTTGATTATCCTTTTACTGAAGAGGTAGAGATGGGAATCAAAAATTATATTTTGGAAGACTCCCACGAAAAGCACGGCAAACATTTGTATTCCCTGGAACAGTTTGGAATAGAAAAAGAGGAAGTTTATGACGCTTTTTCTGAATACTACGATTATCTTAATTCCATTAATACTGATTAAAAGGGGGAGCATCTCATCGAACTAAAAAAAACTCAAAATAAATTCTTTTTGTGGTAGTGGGTCACA
>CALIRS010000012.1 GCA_938042205.1 uncultured bacterium
GTATGCCCTGTCGGTTTTGCAGATGAAATGATAGTACTTTTCGACATTTGTATCCTGCCATTTAAAAGTACCGGCAAGCCCACCTAAACTTTCATCCTTTTCAAATAGTGATACCTGAAAACCTTTTTCAGATAGCCGATAAGCAACCGTCAGACCAGCAATTCCGCCACCTAACACAGCCGCTTTTCTGTCATTCATTTTAGCCTTTTCCATTGTGCACCATACCATGAATTTTTCAAAATAGCGTTCCTGTATCTGCGACCAATTAACAAATACCACAAACCATTCCAGATTTTAGCCCCGAATCCAAGCATTCCAAGGAGAGGACTTTCAAAAGCTATTTTTCTAAATCTCGATTTTCTTAACGCAAACTCCATTCGAACCATAAAATTCTGTTTCGGTTGTCTAAAGTGGAAATTCATTTTTAAAGCATCTATACCCACAATTTTTATCTTTTTTAAATCATCTGTTCCAATACCTCTTTTTGCACTTAAACTGATATGAGGAATCATAGAAGAATCAAAACCCATTAACCTGGCAGCAACCGTGTCCAGAGCCACTGGATCAGCGGAAGCAAGTATTAAATCCAGCTCCTTTGGAATTCCAGTCTTGGGACCGCTTCCCTCCATACCTATTGTTCCATCCATTACACAAAAATTGGGTCTGATAACTGAATTTAAGTCGGCTATTGCTTCGTCAACTACCAGATGATAATTGTGTCTTAGCTCCCTAAGACAACCCCATTGATTCTTCAAAGCTCCGGTGATGACTGTCGTACCATGCGTTTTTAAAACCGGAATCGTAACCAGTAGATAATCGAAAAGCCCTACCGGAAGATCAACTTCTTCCAGCACAAGCCCATTCTCAAGCCTAACCCTACGAAATTCTCCACGACTCAAATTCAGAAATTTCAGACCGTATTTTTTGCAAACACTTTCTAATCCTGTTCTTTTCAATGCCTTATTCGCATCAACAGTTATTTGATTGGATTCCACCACAATGATTTCAGAAACCCAATCTCTTACAGTCAGCACAATACCTTCAAAAACCCAGGGAGAAGTCTGAGCACCTGGCAAAAACAAATCCCAGCAGAGATTGGGTTTTAAAGCAACTTTGCTACCTTCAGGAATGTATTTTTTCCATTCCGCAAGCTCCATCGCCTCTTTTACGGAAGTTAAAACGTCTTTTTCAACCTTTACAACCGATACAATACTCATATTCCCCGCAAATTCTATTCAGGTTCGTGAAACTAAAAAAACACCTGCTACTATAAGTATTACTCCTGCCCATCTGATAAGAGTTACCGATTCTTTTAAAAATAGCCATGAAAATAACACCACCAGGACATATGCCAGACCTACAAATGGGTAAGCATAACTCAATTCCACATGCGAAAGCCCGATAAGCCAGAAAAACGAAGATAAAATGTATAGCAAAACTCCCGCTAACAGGTGTGGTGTAAGAAATACTTTAATCACAAGTTTGCCAAGGGCGTTAACATCGTTTAGTTCAACAGGACCTACCTGGTTCATCCCCGCCTTTAACAAAAGCTGTGCAATTACGAGGAAAAAGATGCTTATGAATATAGGCACTAATTGTTTCATTTGTGTTCCCTCATTAGTCATTTTTTATGAGTTGCGTTCTAATTATAAGCAAAATTATGATGTTACAGGGAATAGAGTTAGGTCCTGCCTTTCGACATTATTTATTACCAAAAAGATGTCTGGGTTCAAGATCCTGATAGAAAATATTCCCATCAAGGCAAGGATAGTCATCATTTGCAACCAGTACGACACACCCATAATGAAAAGATCATATAAGCCTCCGCTCAACCATGAAACTGCTTTTAACATTATCACCACAGGTATAATCGCATCATACCTTAACACTTTGACCTTAAGTTTTTAATGCTTTTAAAAGTGTGCAAACACTTTCAATGAAATTTACGAAAACCTAAAGGGAATGGCGGCAAGAATCCCTTAATTAAGATAGATTTTCTAATTTTTCAACTCGCTTCCTGACTCCGGGCAATTATAAAATGAATAAGATAAACTGAAAAAACTATCGCTACCCTGATAAGATTCATAACAAGTCCTCGAAAAGCTTCTTTCTTTATCCTTTTTTTAATTCTTTCTTCTCTAGCTCTGCTCGATCGTCTTAAGCTTCTTCTTTACTTATTGTTTGAGAAATTTCTCTTATTTCCTTTTCTATTCTTACTCTGTAAACTTCAGAAGCCATTCTTGTTTTAATACTTTCAAGGGACTTTTCAGGAAAGTAACTCAGGGTAAATGGTAGCTCATCAACGATTGAACAAAGTTGAAAATAGCAATCAAAAAAATCACCAGAGTAATATAAGTGATACAACATAGAAATAAATCCTCGAAATGTTTATTGTCATCAAACCCCACTCTCTTTTTTGATTCAATATGCGAATTTTATATCAGATGCTCGAGACAGTTAAGAAACTTGAAAGGAGTTGCTTTTAAAAAGTTCCAAAAGATAGGAAGCATTTTTCTCTACTGAAAAGTGCTTTTCAATCCTTGCTCTCGCTGCTTTTCCAAGGCTCATTCTCAGCTGTTTATCCTTGAAAATCCTTTCTATCGCTTCCGCAAGTGCTTTCGGGTCTTTATCTTTTACAAGTATCCCTGTATCTTCAGTTAAAAGTTCAGGAATGCCTCCCACTCTGGTTGCAACTACCGGCACACCGTAGCTCATTGCTTCCATTAGCGCTATGGAAAGCCCGCCCTCTCTCTCGCCCTTCCCCAGATCAACACTTGCAATCACGACCATGAGGACTTTGTTCCCCTCATAAAATTTTAGCAGCTCATTATGTGGTACATAACCTAAAAATTTTACGCAATCACGTACATGCAAATGGTCAACAAATTCTTCAAGACTTTCTCTGAGAGGACCATCACCTGCAAGCCACAGCTCAAAATCAATTCCTTTCTTTTTGAGAATTAGCATTGCTTGAATAAGGTAGACGTGCCCCTTAACTCTTAATAGGTTAGCCGGACAAAGAATAACTTTGCCATCTTCCTTTTTATCAATCTGATTATATCCTGGTACTTCCACTCCAAGATGAATCACTTTTCCTTTGTCACCCGGTTCAATTCCCGTAACTTCTCTAAAAAGATTCACAGCATCTTCTGAAACAAACCGTACAAAAAGAGTTTTCTTAAGTTTCGTGCTCAGGATTTCGTTTTCTAAAATGTCGAACCTGTGAGCTGTGAAACTAAAGGGAATGCCAGTAAACTTGCTTATATATAAAGCCATTGTTGCCGGTTCGCTTGATGAGTAAGCATGGATATGATCCGCCTCCCATTTCTTAACAATTTCTGAAGCCACGGTAGCTTTAACAAAAATTCTCGCTCGAGTAACGAATCTGTGATAGCTCTTGCTTCCAAGCATGAAGGCAAGAAATCTTAAACATATTAAAGGATGAATAAAAAAGTTCTTGAATAAGGCAGCAATAGTTGAAGCTCTTTTAGTAATTATAACTCTTGTCGAATCGAGAAACTGCTCTGCATCGCGATTAATAACCCTTTTAGCTTCTCCACAGGGGAAAATCAGAATTTCATGTCCTTCTTTTTTCAAAAATCGAAGTTCGGGAATTAAAAATGTTTCTTTTTTTTCATATGGAAATGACCTCGTTACATATACTATTCTCATCTCTAACTCATTATATTAAATAGCGAATTAAAAATTTTCCTCAAAAAACGGGAATTTCTTTTTAAGTTCATTATTATTTTATTAAATCATTTCCTTTTAATTTAAAATTACTTGAATGAGTTTCCTGAGAACAGTGTCCATCACATTTGGAAATCAAATCCTCATTTACATCCTGGCGCTTCTTTCAAATATAATCACTGCTCGGGTACTCGGCCCAGCAGGAAAAGGTCAGGTTGCAGCTGCATTTGCCATAAGCAATACAGTTATCCAGTTCGTACATCTTGGAATCAGCCAGGGGCTTATAAACACTGGAGCTCGGAGCGAAGAAAATGCAAAGAAATCTGCTTTTTCTGCACTGGTGTTTACATTTACAAACGGTCTTATTGGTATTCTCGTGCTGCTCGTACTTGCTTATTCAAATACTAACTTAGTAAAGAATATACCGACTGAAATAATAATCTTTCTAGCAATAGGAGTTCCATTTTCGCTTCTAGTCACCTTTTTTGAAGCCATACTTCTCGCCTCTGAAAACATAGTTTCAATGAATATTGTAGTCTCCTCAGGGGAAGTAATAAGGCTTGCAGGTCTGGTTGCCTTGCTCTTAGTGGGCTCTCTTACTGTAACAAACGTCATAATCCTCTGGCTTTTTACTATCATATTAAACTCAGTTCTGGCAATTTTTCTTGTTCAGGTGAAGGTGGGATTTTCTCCTATTCTCAACTTCAGATACTACCGTGAAATAATAATAATCAGCATAAAGTCATTTCTCGTAGGCATAGCTGGATATTTGCTCCTCAGATCAGATATAATACTTCTTAACTACTTCAGGACTTCTACAGAGGTAGGAATCTATTCAATTGCAGTTTCACTCGCCGATAAGGTAATTGTCCTTCCTAAAATAATAGGCAGA
>CALIRS010000013.1 GCA_938042205.1 uncultured bacterium
TCGCTCACAAATCTCGCTTTCAAAGCAATTACGTCAGTGCTGAGATCTGAACTCGAATAAATTCGCGTATAAGGAATAAATAGAGCACCAGTAGCAGTTGTAGGATTAAGAATCATTAGTTCTCCAAAACCAAAAGCCCCACCATCCGAAGCATCCCAGTTTGTAGAGATACTGTATTTCATAGAAACTTCTGCTCCCATTAATCCAGTGATGTTAATCAGCCTTTCTGCATTTGTAGCCATGTTGGGGACGTACTTGCCTGTAGTATTATTCGCTCCATTCAACCAGCCCGCTGCCCAGAGAGAATTGCTACCTGTAGCTTTCCAGTTGCCTGTCTCCGAAAAAACACAATTTGCTTTTCCTGCATCATACGAAACTTTCCAGAACTGGTCGTTTCTGACATTAGAAGTTTCAAATCCCTCACTTAACAAAACGTATCTTTTCTTACCTGTTCTTCCTGCCTCTGCAAAGGTATCGAATGCTACCTTGAAGTAGTTATCACTTCCAACAAAGAAAGCTGCCGGTCTCCCAAGTAAATCAGTAGAAGACACAAAAAGCCCCGAATCCGAGGCAAGCGTCTGTTCACTATCAAAAGTTCCGTCCGCCTTACCGTATCTATAAAAAACACTGCTGGTAGCACCTTTTGAGTAGGCAGTCACCACTCCTTCACCGTAGGTCGCTGTAAAACCATGCAAAACTACAGAAGAAACATCCGAGTTAGACGATGCAAAGGATTTCAGTGAACCCCAGCTTCCGCTGGTTTCTCGAACTCGATAATAAATTGTTGTGTCTGAAGCTGCACCCCAGGCAACCCAGGCCCGTCCACTCTTTGAATAAGCAAGTCCGATATGCTTGGCAAACGATAATTCGTATGGAGGATTGGTGGCATCAATTTCAAAAGGCGCTGACCAGCTATTTCCAATAACAGGCGTTTGAGAATATTGAACAACTATTGGATAAGTGTCAGGATCGCCGACAACATGCTTCTTGTAAGAAAAAGCAACCCCAACTACACCACTGCCAACGGCAGAACTTATCTGAACCAGGTTTTGCTGAGGATCTGAAGAGTCATAGATGTAAGCGGCTGAAGAAAAACTCAAACCACTATCCGCTGACCTTTTTGCCAGAACATCTCCACCTGTAACGCCATAAACAGCATAAACTATTTCCCCGGTGCCAGCTACATCAGCCCAGAAAATCTGTGAAGCTGATGCTACCTCAGTAGTTACAAAATCGCTACCATTCAAGGTAGAAGCTACATACAAATGGTCATTTGCAATAAATGCAGAATCCCTCTCAATCCAGGCTATGTAAAGTCTGTTACCTGCACTTGAAACCTGGATCTTTCCTTTGCCGGCGATGCTATTTCCAATGGAACCTTTCAAGTAATAAGTAGCCTTAACCTGGCCATCAAGCCCTACTCGCGATACCGCAATCTTCCCCTGACTTTGATCATAGTAAGCAGCATAAAGTTTTCCATTTAAATTTCCTACATCGATAAGTGCTGCCCGCTCCATATCAGTTGAGGCAGTTTCTCTAATAGTATAGGTAGCTGCAAGAATAGAGATTACAGAACCAAGAAGTAGTGCTCCCAGAAAAATTGTGAAGATAAGTGTTTTTCTTTTCATGGCTTCTTCACACTCTTTTGAAGACTCAGAAGTTTTGATTTTCTATCTGGCGTATCGAGAAAGTTAGATTTCATAAGGCACTCATAAAGAATTGAGCTGTATGAAAATGTAAGGATAGACTGTCCCAGGTCTTTCTCACCATAATAACCAGTCTGACCTTTAAAATCACCAGTTAATTTAAGCTCAGAAACATTTTTATTGAAAACTTCTTTAACCGATAGCTTTGCTCGATTATATGCTTTTTCCGGAGAATCTAGTCTGTAGACATATACAATGTAGCTTATATCTGCATCAACATCATCAAACCTCACTGATGCAATGTTAGTATCTCCCACTGGCGACGAGCTAAGACTTTCAAAGGAAGATGGAAGAAGCTTTATAAGATCGACACCTGAGACATCAACTTGAGCACCTGGGATGCCAGATGAGGCGTCCGTAGAAGAATCATCTCCACCAGGCTTTTTGTTACCACCGGTGGAGCCTCCACCCCCATTGGTATCCGTAGCTGTGTTCACCCTTTTCTTGTTTTCCTCAACCTTCTTTATAAGTGCTGCTATCTTATTTTTAACTTCTTCCTTCTTCTTTGCATCATTCGGAGCGATAAATTTCAGAGCTTTTTCAAGCTCCTTAATCGCCTTTTCGTCTTTGCCCTGATTTTCATACTGCTGCGCTTTCTCAATATGCGCACGATAATTTTTCTCGGCGCTTTCCATACGCCACCAGTAGGTTAGTCCTCCTGAAACCACTGCAATTACAAGAAAAACTGCGATAAGAACTTTTTTACGTGCAATAAGCTCCTTCATATTAACTCCATGCTTAACTCTGTGCCTGACTCCAGAATTTTTTCACACCTTCAACCATCTCTGCGCCTTCCAGCGCATATGAATCGAAAGCGCTCTCAAGTGACTTAAGCCCGTCTTTCCAGTTTCCTTCCGAAAGCTCATATGCCAGTTTAGCCGCTTCTTCAACTTGAGAGAGCAAATCGCTCTCTACCGTTTCAAAAGCACCTATTAAGTAAAGTGTTACGTCTCGAAAAGTTTCTTGAGATAACTCTTTATTCTTAAGAATCTCAGGAAACAAAGTTGTCTGAATACTTTCCTTTCCTGCTATCAAATCTTTAACTAGTGGTTCATCTCGAGTTTTTAATATATAGCAAACGTTTGCACCTCTATTTAAGAGCATTTCCTGTTCTGCAATGACAGCCTTGTACTCCACAATTTTATCCTCGTCAAGAAAAGGAATGTTTCCCACGCCTATCAAAAAACAGATAAGGCGCGAATATGCATACTGAAAAAGTCTTAATATCCCGATGAGATCGGTGCGCGCATCACGGGAAAGAAACGATGTCATCCCTACTTCGAGCCCGCTTAAAACGGTTGTTCTGATAGCAGCTTTAGATGCTTCTCCAATATTGTCAGCATCTATGATTGAAACCAAAAATCTTGCAAGCTCATCTTTCCTTTTAAGATTTATGTTTTCTTTCTCTTCTGATTCAGTCTTTTTTCTTAAGGATTCATCGACTTCTTCGTCGCTACTTTCTTCTGGCGCTGTTTTAGCCTCCTGCTCTTCCCCCTTTTCTTCTGGTTCATAAAAAAGAACCTCTGCGAGCGCTTGACCTTTTGTATCCTTAATCTGCTTTAAAAAATCTTCCACATTTTCAAAAGAAGGAAGTCTGTCATTAAGCGCGCCATCTTCTTTCGCTTGAAGCAGCTTGTTGTAGATATAGGAATAAAAAATCCTGCCTGCATTACTTTCGAAAATGCGAGAAGTTATGGCTTCAAAGCCTATTCTTGATCCCCGTCTACTAAAAAAACTACCCGGAATGTCAAAAACAAAAAACTTTTCTTCTGGACAGTTCAAAAAACTTCTAAATAGAAAGGAATAGAAATCTATCTC
>CALIRS010000014.1 GCA_938042205.1 uncultured bacterium
CAAGCTGAGGGTCGCGGGTTCGAATCCCGTTTCCCGCTCCAGCTTTGATTAGGTAATGACCTTTGAGATTTATATATGTTTTGGTAAGTGGTAGAACACGCTCCATGCTGGTGACGTGGCAACCTGGTGACTTGTTAGAAAAGCAGGGTTATGTGTACAGGGTGTAAGAGTTTCTGGGTCATTTAGTTTTAACTTTTTGGCTTTAAATTTTGTATATAATGTTTATTGGGCAATTAGAGAAATGTGCGCTCGTAGCTCAGCAGGACAGAGCATCGGACTTCTAATCCGAGGGTCGCAGGTTCGATTCCTGCCGAGCGCGCCATATTAGTGTCATAATAAAGTGGTGACGTAGTAGCAGAGCAATTGAATTTACTGAAAATTTTGGAAATGCTTATAAAGTAGATCAAAATGGATTTTTATGGTGACCGTAGCTCAGTTGGTAAGAGCGATGGACTGTGGATCCATAGGTCGGGGGTTCAAATCCCCTCGGTCACCCCAATCGACTTTGGGTCGTTAGCTCAGATTGGTAGAGCAGGGGACTCTTAATCCCAAGGTCGCAGGTTCGATTCCTGCACGACCCACCATTATTAAGACATAGTTACGTAGGGTCATGGTGACGTAGTTAGTGATTAAAGTTAAAGCAATCATATCCTGAACTTTAAAGGTTTAAGAATGTATAAATAAAAATTAAAAATGAAAATTTACTCATCTTATCATATGTCTGACCTGCAAAATTCACAATTCAAGACCTGACCCCTATGTTTTCCCTATGCTTTACCTATGCTTCTATGATAATGGGGGATCTGTGTATTACTAAAGGGTTAAACATTATGTGGTACAAATTTTCTATCATATTACAACTTTTTTAGTTATTCCAAAATCAACTGATTAACCGATTGTAAAGCAGCTTTTCAAGTTTATTATTGAATTTAAATTATATAATATTGGACCTCGTTGAAGGGGGGTGAGATATAATGCTTGCAATTCTTTATCGGTTGGTAAAGCGAGAAGAAGGTGTTACTGCAATAGAGTATGGTTTAATTGCAGCATTGATAGCTGTGGTAATTATTGCTGGTTTGGTAGTTCTAGGACCAAGGATTCGAGATCTCTTTCTTTTTATTGCAGATCAAATGCCGTAGCCTTGATAGTCAAATAACTTTTTCAGGGGCATGTGATGAAAATGCTGAAAATCAAAGGCCGGAAAGCCGGGAAAATTTGAATCTGGCTTTCCGGCCGAGAGTTAGCCAGTTGAGTGGAGAATCTGACTGATGTCTAAAAGGCAATTTTTCAAAAAATCCGAAAAAGGTGCTGCAGCTATTGAATTTGCTCTCATACTTCCAGTGCTTATCGTTTTAATTTTTGGAATGATTGAGTTTGGTCGAGCTTATAATGCTTACCTGGCAGTTACTCATGCAGCCAGGGAGGGAGCGCGATTAGCTGCAGTGGGTGATTTTAGCGTGTCAGAAGTCGAAAAGAGAGCCTATCCTTTGACGAGAGATAAAGGTCTGGAAATAAGTGCAAATAAATTTAGATGGTAAACGAGGTGAGCCAGTTGAAGTAACTGTATCGTTTCCCTACAGGATAGTAATTCCTTGGTGGGGTGATGTTACGGTAAGCTTGCAGAGCAAGGGAATTTCAAGGCTGGAATGATGGGGAAAAAGGAGTCTTATTATGTACTTGAGAAGGGTGAGCAATGAAATCTTTTACAACCAATCAGGTAATGTAGCAATTATTTTCGCACTGGCAATCGCCGTTCTTCTTGGAGTAACAGCGCTTGTAGTTGATGTTGGGGGTCTTTTTGAAGAGCGCCGCGAGCTTCAAAAATCAGCAGACATGGCAGCCCTTGCCGGTGTAATGGAACTACCCGATGATCCTTCATCTGCAATTTCTATGGCTAATAGTTATCTCGATCAAAATACACCACATGCTTTCGAAAGAAACATCACCGTATTAAGCACTTATGTATCCAATGATACCATCAGAGTTGAAGCAACTAATCCAAATACTCCACTTTATTTTGCGAGAATCTGGGGGCGTCAAGAATCCACTGTAAGAGCCAGTGCAACCGCTGTTATAAGCTCTCCGACGGTCTACGGACATGGAGTTATGCCTTTTGGAATTATGTCAAAGGAGCCTACTTCAACCAGTCCTTTTGGATATACCTTCGGCGAACAGGTTATGCTAAAGGTTCCTTCACAAAGTGGAGAGTCAGGTAACTTTCAGTTTCTCGACATTATCGGAGATCCAGAAGAGCAAGCTGGTGGTGCAAAAGATATTTATGATGCTTTAATGTCCGGGGGTGCACCTAATCCTGTATACAAAGGGGAGAAATACTATACCCAAACAGGAATTAATGGAATTCAGGTAGCGAATAAACTTGCAACATGGATTACTTGTAACCATACTTTCAATGAAGTTTGTACAGATATTGATGAGGAAGGAGTTGTAACTATTGAAAATCCAGGAAACGAAGACCCGCGTTGCCATAGATTAATTGTCTGCCCTATTATTATCAATCCAGAATTTCCAGAAGGAGATCCTCGACGGTATAACTGGTCAGGAGTTGAAGGTTCAAAGCTGGTACAAATTATAGATTTTGCTTATTTCTTTGTAGAGGAGTGGGGACGCTCAGGAAATGACAGTTTCATAGTAGGTAGATTCGTAAGAACTGTAGATGATGATGCACTCGAATACGGTGCAGTGTCGCCATGGGGTCCCATAGCTTATAGGCTTATCAAATAACTGAATAATTTATGGAGGAATAAATGTGAAAACAAGAACAGTTATCCTGATAATATCCGTTGTTCTCGGTTTCCTGGCAGTAGCTGGGATTTTTTCTTATATAAAAGCACTCCAAACAAACATAGAGAAAGAAGCAGAGAAAGTTGAAGTTATAGTGGCGAAAGAGAATCTCAAAAAGAATAGTTTTGCAAAAGAGCTTTTTGAACAAGGACTTCTTGAAAAAAGGGAGATCCCAAAAAAGTATGTCGCTGAAGGCGCGTTAAGAGATTTTTCAGCGATTGAAGGAAAAGTGTTGACTGTGGACGTAAGCAAAGGTCAACAAATTACCAATTCAATATTATCAACGACTGTAACTGCAGGAATAGCATTTCAGGTTCCCAAAGGCTTTCGAGCAATAGCAATCGAAGTAAACGATATTACGGGAGTGTCAGGAAAAATTCGTTCTGGTGATTGGGTCGATGTGATTGCATCTTTTAAGCAAGGAGCAGTAGCAGGTGCTGAAGCTAAAACGAAAATAATCCTTCAAAAAGTTATGGTGGTTGAGGGCTTTCCAGAGGAAACAGGATTCGCTAAGACCGGAGGCGTTTTTGATGAAAATCGAAAAACTGACACCCCTGTAAGAAGAACTATTATTCTCGCTCTTTCTCCTGTAGATGTTGAAAAGTTAGTTTTTGCAGCAGAAAACGGTAAAGTTTGGTTAACATTGCGTCCGAGCATGGAAGAAAAGCCGGTAGCAACTCCCGGACAAACCATAAACTCGATTCTAAGGTGATAATTTATGGCTGAAACCCTGGTATTTATTTCTAACCCATCAGGAGAATTTATTAAAGAAATTGAGAAGGTGCTTTCTTCACACGAGAGCATATCGATAAAAAGCTCGACTGAGAAAATGAGCTCTCTTTCAGAATTTTTTGCTGAAAAAAAACCTACTGTATTGATACTGGGCCCAGGGTGGAATCCGGAAGACAGTTTAAATTTTGCCTCAGATTTCAGTATCAAGTTTCCCTTTATATCTATCATAATGGTTGTCAAGAGTTTAAATACTGACCTTCTTAAACAATCCATTAAATCTGGTATAAAAGATATTCTTGAGTTGCCGCTAAAGGTTGATTCTTTTCTTGCTTCGTTAGAAACAGCCTCCCGTTATTCATCAGGGATATTAAAGGTGATAGACAAAACACCAGCTACCGATTTAAAACCAGATCAAAGGGGGCAGATAATAACGGTTTTTAGTACCAAAGGAGGGGTTGGTAAAACTTCAATGTCTTGTACTATTAGTGTTAGTTTATCTCTTAAGGGGAAAAAAGTACTTTTAATCTCAACTGACCCTGCATCAAATCTTGATGAGGTATTAAACACAAAACTATCTTCAAGTCCAAAAGCTGTAAATAAAGTGAATAACTTGTTTGCAATGAATATTAATCCCGTAGTTGCGGCAGAGGAATATAAAGAGAA
>CALIRS010000015.1 GCA_938042205.1 uncultured bacterium
GTTGAACCTCAACCACAGCTGTAAATTTAAGGGGAGTATCTTCTTCAAACTGTTTCACTTCAATCTCTGGCTCATCAATTGGCTTAACCTTAGTTTTTGCAACAGCTCCTGCATAAGCTACAGGTAAAATATCTTGAAGTGCTTCCTTTAATACAACTTCTTTTCCTACTCTATTGTCGATAATTTTAGGAGGAACTTTTCCTTTCCGGAATCCGGGAATGTCTACACTATTAGCAACTGTTTTATAAGCTTTCTTTATTGCTTTTTTAACTTTATCTGCGCCGACCTCAACATTTAGCCTAACCTTGTTCTCCTCAATTTTCTCAAATGTAACTTCCAAATCAAGCCTCCAATCTTTTATAGCACCGAGAGGCGGGAGTTGAACCCTTTGTTTCGCTCCCATAAGGCAAAACCTTCCAGCCCGGTCATACAAAACATAAACGCTTTTGTATGTTACTACGTTACTACCTGGTGCGAGAGGCGGGAGTTGAACCCGCACGCCTCATCGGCACTGGATCCTAAGTCCAGCGCGTCTGCCAGTTCCGCCACTCTCGCTTGCTTCTCAAGCAAGCTTAATTTTATAAAAAAATAGCGCCTCTGCGCTAATTAATAATATCCTAAAACAACCAAAAAACAATAGATATACAGAGAGTATTTAGGTCATATCTTGAATCATGAAATCCTATTTCGAAATCTGACCGTATTTCTGCTCGTATTACCGTAATTAGAAAACTTCCATCAATCTGATTACTGCAGGACCCAGAATAACTACAAACATCGCCGGGAAAATACATAGGATAAGTGGAAACGTTATTTTAACCCCAATCTTTTGCGCCTTTTCCTCTGCAAATTGTTTTCTCCTGGTTCTCATTTCTTCGGCATGAATTCTTAGAACATTACTAACCGAGATACCAAAAAGGTCTGATTGAGTGATAGCATTAGAAAGTCTCCTTAATTCTTCAACATCTGTTCTCTCGTAAAGATTTTTAAAAGCTTCTTTTCTTTCCATACCGATCTGAATTTCGTAAAGAGAGCGAGCAAATTCCTTTGAAATAGGTCCTTTGCTGTGCTTGATAATTTTCCCGAGTGCAGAATCAAAACTTAAGCCCGCCTCTATACAGATAACCATCAGATCCATAACATCAGGAAGTTCCCTTTTTATGGTGACTTTTCTCCTTTCAACTGCATATGATAACCAGACATCAGGCAACAAATACCCTGAAGCAGCAAAAATTCCCGTGATTACAATGAAGCTTCTTAAATAAAACCCGAAAATGAGACTCAGGAAGAAACCTGAAATAGCAAAAATAAGAGTCGTTAGAGTTTTGATTGCCACAAACTTCGCTCCATCTATACCCCATGGTTGCCCTGCAACTAAAAGTTTCTTATCATAAAACTGCCTGATCCCCTTCGGACTGCCCAGAGTGAGAATCTTCAATATTGCTTCCAGGTATGGAGCAACAACCCGCTGATAGAATGGCCTGGTTAGTTCCCTTCCGATGGCTCCGATTTCGTATCTTGAAAGTTGTTTTACAGAACGTTTATATTCAATCGCACTTTCAGTAGAGCTCAGCAGATAATAAGAAACCAAACTAACCATAACAAATATTAAAAAGAGTTCAACATAAATCAATTAGCCATCACCAACCATTTATAGTTCAATAGCAGTTATCCTCCTCATCCATAACCACCCGGCGGACATCAGCAGTAATGCGACAAGCACCAATATCAGCCCAATCTGGGTCCTGAATAAAAGAGAAATATAACCTGGAGCAATAATATAAAGAACAGCTGTTTCGAAAAATGGAAGTGCTATCAGGATATAAGCTGACACTCTGCCTTCAGCACTCAGCGCATTTACATACCGCCTGAATGACTGCCTTTGTCTTAGCGTCTCAGCTATCTTCTCTAAAAGTTCAGCAAGATTACCTCCTACTTCCTTTTGAATATTCATTGCTGTGACCGTCCAATCAAGGCTTTGATTCTTCACCCTTCGAGCCATGTTTCCAAGTGCCTCCTCAACAGAAAGTCCCAGCCTTATCTCTTTTACAACCCTTCTGAACTCATTAGAAATTGGATTTGCAAGTTCTAATGACGCCAGGTCAATTGATTGAAGAAGGCTATATCCAGCTCTCAAAGAGTAAGCAATCATTACTAAAGCTTCCGGGAGTTGCTCCTCAAACTTCATCTGCCTTTTACCCTTCAAAACATCCATATAAACAAAAGGAACAAAAGCACCTGCCAAAATTAAAAGAATCATCCCCGGGATCCCAGCAATCGAATTCCCTATCAAACCAAGCAGCAAAAGGCCTGAAAGATGGAAAAAGACAAATTCTGACACCCTTAAAGAAAGTCCAGCTGCTTCAATTCTTTCACTCAAAGCGTCCTGAATTCCGTGCCTGGTAACCAGGATATTTATAAACGCAAGTATTTTTCCCCTCAGGTTTTCCGGCGCCTTTTCACGTATATCAGGATGCGACCTCCATGCTCTTTCATAAACTTTTAGCTGTTTGATCGCCGGATTGCTCGAAATCATGAAAAAAGACAGCACGCTATAGAAGAAAAGTGACACAGCACCAAATAGAAGTATCAAAGAAATTACCATTAAAAGACTCAGGGGTGCTCGTTGCAGTGGAACTTTTGGAAGACGCAATTTTGCAGGTTTTTCAGCAGCTTTTTTCTCAATCTTTAATAAGGTATTTGCCTTAACTTTTGCTCCATCAATCGAAGCCATAAGTTTTAATCTTATCTGTTCGCCGCTCTTGCTCTGGCTTTCAAAAGTAATTAGATATCTGTTATAAATTTCTCCTGCCAGGTTATCATAAAGTGAGACCAGGCTCTCTTCAGAAGGAGCATTAAGAAATTTGCCTCCCGTTTCTTTTGCTAGTGAATTAAGTTTTTCTACAGGAGGTCCAACTCTGCCAAGGCCCACTGTATAGATTGAAACACCAGAAGATTTTGCAGCTTTCAGACAATCATTGTAACTCGCTTTGCTAACATTATCCTCACCATCTGAAAGCAGAACAGTTACTTTTTCCACTGAGTCAGAATCTTTCAAAACATTTAACCCGGTGACAACGCCATCAAATAGAGCGGTATTACCTCCCGCTCTTAAACTATCAATAGCTTTAAAAAGTTTATCTTTTTCACCAGTGAGATGGCTCAATACAGATGTTTTATCACTGAACTGAACGATTGCAGCTTTATCACCTGATTTCATCCGGGATATAAAAACCTTCGCTGCTTTTTTTGCTTCTTCAAAAGGTTTTCCCTTCATACTTCCACTAACATCAATAATTAGTACAGAATAGACTGGTTGTTTTGCGGGATCCCGTGGCTGTACGCTTATTTTTTCTACTTTTCTTCCGTTCTCAAACAACGAAAAACTATCTTTACCGAGTTTTGATTTCAAAGCCTGGCTGAAAGAAATAAATATACTGACCTTCGGAAAATCGGCAGACTCCACTTTATCAATTTGTAATTTCAGCGGAGTTTGAGCAGCCCCTGCAATCACAACCAGGAAAAGTAGATTCCAAATAAGAATTACCACGATGAAAATGCTAAACATTCTTATTCTGGTTTTGTTCTTTCCAGCCATATTCAGCCCACTTCTACACACGAAATTTCTTAATATATTCTGTCTTTCTCATCCACTTCCTGTCCGAAAATTTCAGGTTCAAATGTGTACGGGGGAAGTGTTATCCCAAAGTCAGCGAGCTTTTCAAGAAAATGAGGTCTGATACCGGTAGCTTTAAGCCTTCCTTTGAAAAACCCATTCTCATCGATACCCATTCCGAAATCAAACAGGAATATATCTGAAAGAGTTATAGTATCACCCTCCATACCCTGCACCTCGGCAACATGTACAACTTTTCTAGTGCCATCTTTTAACCTTGCCATATGAATAAGCAGATCAATGGCTGACGCCATCTGTCCCCTGATTGCCTTTAATGTCAGATCCATTCCCGCCATCATTACCATGGTTTCAATTCTTGCCAGTGCATCACGAGGTGAGTTTGCATGAACAGTGGTTAGCGAACCATCATGGCCAGTATTCATCGCCTGTAGCATATCAAGAGCTTCTGCACCTCTGACCTCACCTACAATTATCCTATCTGGCCTCATGCGTAAAGCATTTCTTACCAGATCTCTTATTTTTATCTCACCTTTGCCTTCAATATTTGGTGGTCTTGCTTCAAGTCTTAGCACATGCTCCTGTTGGAGTTTCAACTCAACTGCGTCTTCGATAGTGATTATCCTTTCATCTTCGGGAATGAAGTTTGAAAGAACATTTAAAGTAGTAGTCTTACCGGTGCCAGTTCCACCTGAGATGACAATGTTCAACCTGCCCTTTACACAGGCTTCCAGAAATTCTATGGCATTCTCAGTGATAGTTCCAAACCTTAAAAGGTCTTCTGGCTTATAAGCTTCCGAAAGAAATTTCCTGATAGTAAGCATTGGACCATTCACAGCTATTGGATGGATCGCAGCATTAATTCGTGAACCATCGGGAAGTCTGGCATCCACCATTGGAGATGCTTCATCAATCCTTCTTCCGACCTGCGAAACGATTTTATCAATGATTCTTAACAGGTGACTTTCATCAACAAATCTTTTGTCTGTTTTACGAATCTTTCCCTGCTTTTCAATGTAAACACTGAAAGGTCCATTCACCATAATTTCCGTTATTTCTGGATCATTTATGAAGTCCTGAATAGGACCATATCCGAGAACTTCATCAACGATTTCATTCAATATTCTTTCTCTATCAGCGCCAGATAAAGGCACCCCTTCTTCAACCGCTATTGTTTTTATTTTTTTACTGGCAATCTCTTTTATCCTTTCAGGTTTAAGATCAGATTCATTTTCACTGTTCAATTCATAAACAATGGTGTAGTGAAGCCTCCGCTTAACCGCGTCAACGTCAGTATGAAAATAGCGATTGACTGAAATATCTTTCTTCTCCGATTTCTCTTCT
>CALIRS010000016.1 GCA_938042205.1 uncultured bacterium
GTCTTTCCGGAAACCTTCTTTCCGGAAAGTTCAATTTCAATTTTACCTTTTTTAACAAAAATGCTTCCCTCTAATAAACCTCCAATGAAAGAATATCTTCCAATACGTTTGTTCTTCTCTGCACTCTCAAGTATAAAAGCAGCATTTTTGCCAAGCCTTGAAAAAAGGCCGATAGGAGTTTCTTCGTCTGCTAGAAGAGACGTATGAAAAACGCAGGTCTTTATTTTTTCATCTCCCAGGTTTAAGTCTTTCTCAACTATTAACTTCACATTTAACCTCCAAAAATAAAAGCTCCCGTCCCTGATGGGACGGGAGCTTGATTTTTTTCTCCCGCGGTGCCACCCACTTTGAGCCTCTCTATGAGGCTCCTCTCAACAGGTACAAGGGATTCTACCCTTTATACCCTTCCCCGATAACGGAGGGGTTCCGGCAAAGCCTACTTATCTTTTTCAGACGTTCGGTTTGCGCCTCCGGGGCCCACTTCAACTGAACCTTACCTTCGGGCTCGCACCATCCCCGAATCGCTGAAGGCAGCCGCTCAGCCTACTCCTCCCCTTCACAGGCTTTAGCAATATTTCAATTTCGGATTATTTTATTCCTCAAAAAAAAGAAAGTCAAATCTCCCCAAGACTTCCCCTAAAGCACCCAGAGTCTTCAGGGTCTTCGGGGCTTCGGGGGTCAGATCTTGAATTGTGAATTCTACAGGTCATGCATATGATAAGGAAAGCAAATTTTCATTCTTTCTCTATGTTTATACATTTTTTAAGACCAAAAATCGAGGCTTCACTCTTTTATCGGATAACAGCCGATAGCTCACAACTAACAGCGCGTAAAAATGTCGAATGATGAATTTCTATCACCAGATGGAATTACTGAACTGCTTCACGAAGTTGCCTGGTAAAACGTCTTTTTTATATTCTTTCATATCTTGAATTATTATCATTCATATATTAAATGATTTTCACCCTGACGTTGTCTGTGCAATCAACAGCAAGACAAAATAGAAAATAAAAATTGCATCTTTAAATCTAACTCAATTATCCAAAAGTCGTCTTCTTTTTCCTTACTCCTTGCTCCTCTTCCTTCCCCTTCTTTCTTTTATTTATTAAGTTGGCCTGACTTTTTATTTACATTGCAACTTGCATACTAACGTGCCAAGATAATATGCCCGTTATTACTACGACAAGTCCTCGTTCTACTAATATGTGTCAGAAGATGCTTCCAAAAATACTAAAAGTTAACACGCTTAACATGTTTGATTGAATAAGAATTTTCAAGAAACTAAATGAAGAAAGTATCAGACGTGTCGCAACCAGCGGGTTATCTTTTAAACTTTATAGAATCCCACGGATGACCATAGACATTGAAGAAAAATCTCTTGAAATTCTTCTCTATTCTTAAAACATGGAATTCAAAACAAAATCTCATGTTACAACGAAAGATTTATACAAATCCAGAAGTCAGGCAAAAGTGGATACGAAACAAGTGAACGAAAGGATTTACTTTAATTGACTCAGACGGGGTAATTTCGGAGATTGACATTCCAATCGATAGTCCAGTTGACATCCAAAACGCCTTAAAAAGAATAATCTATTCCGAAGTAAAAAATTGACAATGCCAATATGTCTGTTGTCTCCCCTGACGACTTGATTGCAATGAAAAACTCTTCTCTCATAAAAAGGACAAATCAAACGCAAAGCATTTTCAACAAACAAAGGAATAATATAAAAAAGAAAAAGGATTTAGTTATTCTGTAAGCATAAAAAGAATCAGTGAGTAATAAAAATCCCGATTGAAAACTGCTTGACCGATTCTATAAGGGAAATTTGCTTAAAAAAATACTACTAAAAAAGATAGAAATTCAAAATAACTTAGAAAGAGTTAAAGCAACTCAGCTTATACCTGCATCTATCACATAATAACGAACAACAAGCCTTTTTTCACTAAAAAATTTTACCCTCTAAGCTTAAGTTTTTTTACAATAGCTCGATAGCGCTTGATATCAGTGTCCTTGAGATAGTCAAGAAGTTTGCGTCTTCTGCCAACCATTTTCATCAGTCCATACCTGGAGTGCAGATCTTTGCTGTGAATTTTCATATGTTCCGTAACTTTCTCAATACGCCTGGTCAAAAGAGCAATCTGCACTTCAGGAGAACCAGTATCTCCATCATGTGTGGAGAACTCTTTCATAATAGACTGCTTTTCTTCTTTAGTTAACACCTTTTACCCCCTTAATAATAAGAATCGCCTGCATTCCAGCAGAAGCAGGGAACTTACTGCCAGAGTGAGGTTCGAGGGTATATTTTAATTCCCTCTTATTCTAACTTCAAGGCACAAAAGAGGGTATGTTCTTAAATTTTGATTAATTTAAGAATGTATAAATATTGAGTAAAAATGAGAATTTGTTCTTCTCAGAAAATATCTGACCTGCAGAATTCACAATTCAAGACCTGACCCCATTATTTTTTATTTTTTTTATTTTGGTAAGGTCTTTTTTTATCCGGGCCGCAAGTTCTTCATCGGTCTTAAAGCTTACTGGCGCCCTCAAATAACTCAAAAACTCAACCGTTAATTCTTCACCATAGAGACCAGCAGAGTCGAGACCAATTAAGTGAACTTCAATTTGATGTTTTAGAGCCAATTCATCACTTATAAATATGCCAGCTGCATAGGAGTTATTGTTAAAATGCCCGATTCCTGCATATACTCCTGCAGCCGGGATTAGTTTTCTCTTATCTACTGCGATATTAGCTGTTGGAACTCCTATGTTTTTCCCTTTCCCTTTCCCTTTG
>CALIRS010000017.1 GCA_938042205.1 uncultured bacterium
ATTTTTTACTCAATGCCAGTGCTACCGCTTCGCTTCCCAGCAATTTTAAAAGATAGTTAACAAATCTGCCAGTCCCATTCTCCACATTTTCTATAGACTTCTCTGGTTCCGATGCTTCAACCAGAGAAGAACCAAAAAAGGTTTCAGATGCTGACCTCACTAATTCATCGTAATCCCGTGCGGAGCCTATCCTTCTTTTATCATCCTCAGACAAAAGAAGGTTTTCACGAGATTTTAAAACTCCACAAATAAACAAATATCGGCTGCTTCTATCCATGATCACTCTTGAGTAATCTAAGAATTTCTTTCTCTAACTCTGGACCTTCTTCTTGAAGCGTTTCTTTTACAGATATTAAGATCCGGTATCCATCTCCAGCCAGTTCGATATCAGCGCCTGTCGCCTCTGAGACACCAAGTCTGTAATCTCCTCTCCGCCCTTTTTCTTTAGCTTTCATATTAAGCTTTTTTATGAAAGACTTGTGAGCAATTTCTCGCAGATTGCTTGAGAATAATACTTCTTCATCGCCCCTACTTCCCGAATTTATCACTGCGTTAATAAGGAAATTCTCTAACAAATCTTTTTCAAGATGAAAAAATTTCTGAAGCGCCTGTTCAAAAACTGTAGTTAAGATCTTTCTTTCCAGGTCAGAAATCTCTCTCAAACTTTCAAGCTGAGCTTGAGAAATTGTAGTTCTTATTAATCTTTCGGCTTCCTCATTTGCTTTTTGTACCAGCTCAGCTGTCAACCTCTCAGCTTCATTTCTTGCCTCCTGTATTGCTTTAGCTTTCTGCTCCTTTGCTTCTTCGATAATTCTCTTAGCTTCAGATTCGGCATCTTCAATTACCTTCTTTTTTATTTGTTCAATACCCAAAAGAACCACTCCGAACACAAAATAGTCAAGCTAAAGCGAAGCTCTTGCTGCAAGAAGGTAAAAAATTCCTATTACTAGAGACGTTACTGCATACGTCTCTACAAGGGCTGGAAAAATTACAGCCTTTCCAATTTGCTCTCCTCTTCTTGCAATAAACTGAATTGCTGCCTGTGAAGCCCATCCCTGTGCAATTGCTGAAAAACACTCACCTAAAGCTACTACTATGCAGGCAGCAAACACATTTAGTCCTGTACCTACAGGTATTTTGGGAGCCCCTGCCAGATTAAAAAACACCCAGACAAGCATAGCTGTAATGAATCCGTAAAAGCCTTGAGTTCCAGGAAGCACTGTTAAAATCAACACCGAGCCAAATTTATCTGGTTCTTCAGAAAGTACTCCTGTTCCTGTCTGTGAAGCCCTTGCAACACCAATGGCAGAACCAATAGCACCTCCAGCAGCAGCTATACTGCCCCCTAATAATGCCCATTGAATTCCTTCCATCTGCTACCTCCTTTCTTCAACTAACTTTACGTACTTCTCCTGCCACGAAAGCGGCTCAAAAGATTTACCGCCGTCGGCGTAAAACTGTTTGAAAAATTCTACATATTGTAACCTCAAAGGGTGAACAAATGAACTGATTAAATTCATGGCTAAGTTAAAGATATGACCAAATATGAGAATTATTACTGCAAATATGCCTCCAGCGATATAACCGAGCATATCAATAGAAATACCTGCCAGAACATTGATAGCCATTCCGATAAGCCCGCTGGTAAGCCCGAGAGCCATCAACCTGGCGTAAGAAACCACATCCCCAACGTAAGAAGACATCCCGTAAAGATTGTAAAGACCTGAGAATATTCTCCTGATGAAACCTGTCCCGAGCCCTGCCGAAAAGAAAACGATAAGTACAGCTCCAGCGATTAACATTTTCTCCGAAATTGCACCAACAGGCCCAAAAACTCCTTTGTAATCAGAAAGATAGGATGCCGCCCAGCCAGTTGCCCCAACAAAAAGTATTACCTTACCACTTTCTTCAAGTAAAGGAACTATTGTTCCTTCAACTTTTATGCGGTTATAAATCCCGGTAACAATCCCTATAATTAAATGTATGATTCCTAAAAGAAGACTGATCACCAAGAAAAGGGTAACGTCATTCAAAGGATCCATTATCCTTAGTTTAAGCAAAGGTTCAGGCAAAATTGAAGGTTCAATAGAAAAGTAAGTAGCCGTAAGTACGCCAGAAATAAAAGCTGCCACGCCTCCCCAAAGGGCAATATGAGCAAAACTGAGAAGTGTTTTCTTAAGCTTTAAATATCTTAAACTAAGAAAGCCAAGTGTCATCAGTATAAATCCATAACCGGCATCATTTAAGCAGAGCCCAAAAAAAATCAAAAACCATGGTGAGAATAGAGGTGTTGGATCGACCTCAGTCGCTGAAGGATAACCATACAGCTCAGTGATGAATTCCATAGGCTTTGTCCACCTTGAATTTTTAAGTTTTACAGGGGCATCGGTCCAGTTTTCTGGCTCAAAAATATCTGCATGAATATAGGGTCTTGAATTAAGATATTCTTTAAACCTTTCAATTTCATTCTCAAGTATCCATCCTGAAAAGAGAGTCGCCTTTTGGGTTTCAATTGCATATCCCCTGGTTTGCTTTCTCTTCAGTTCACTTTCAAAATAATCAAGCGCAATCTCTATATCCGGCAGGTAAACTGCATAAGAAGTCAAACGTTCCCTCAATTTGTCGATCTTATTAAATGTATCTTTTTTCTTCTTTTCCAGCTCTAATAAATAATCCCTAATTGACATGTCTAATTTCGCACTTTCAGGTACTGTAACAAAAGCATCCGAAACCTGTTTAATCAATTTCTCAACCTCATCTACAGCTTCATAGTGGCAGATAGCAGCATAAGGAATGTCCCCATTTTTCCCCTCTTCCGGGACCAGAGGGAAAAACTCTGCAAGCTTAATATTTTCAGAAGCTTTTAATGTTTTTCTTTTGGTTGATTTCAAAAGAAAAAGACAGACCTGAAAATGGCGTTTTGTTTGTTTAAAAGGAAGAATGTCAAACAGAGTTATTTTTTCTCCTGCAAAAACACCAAGGAGCGAAATCAACCCCTCGATTTCTTCAAGATCTTTCTTTGCAGCAAGAATTTCCTCTTCAAGACCAGATACTTCTGTGTAGATTTTTTCTATATTTATATTTTGAGCACGCCTTATAAACTCCTCTCTGTCAACTTCTATCCTGTCATCCTCAAGAAATTTAAGAAAGCCCTTTCGTGGTTGATATGTAGATAGGCTTTTGCGGATAAAACGCGCTCGGGCTATAATCTGCTCAAGCTCTTCGACTTCACTACGAACTGATTCATACTCTGAAATATTTTCGAAATGTAGTATTGAAAGCTCTCGCAGTTCCCCGAGAACATTTTCACAATCTTCTTTGGAAACAATGAGGGTTACTTTCAGGCTTTTCTCAAGTCCCATTTCTTAAGCAGCCATTCTACAACGAAATCTACAGCAGAATCAAAATTTTTTCTTGATTTTTCCTCAATTCTTTTAAGCTCACCCTTAAGCGATTCCCGAGCAAGTTCTGCTTTCTTGCTGGCAATGCTGGCTGCTGAAGAACGTATCCGGTCTGATTCTTTTTTGGCTTTTATTCTTGCTTCTTCGAGAATGGCATCCTTTTCATCAGGTATAGTAGAAAGGATGTATTCTGCTTCTTCCCTTGCCCTGGCGATTATTTCTTCAGCTTTCTTTTCTACTTCTTTTAACTCTTTCAATCTTTGCTCAATCATCGATAAACCCTCACTGTAATTAGAATGAGAATGGCAATTTGATGCCAAATATTGCCACTACAGCAATTAATACTGCAATGACAGCTAAAATGACGATTATTATATCAAGTATCAGAGTGCCTATATCAATTCTTCTCTTAGGCACTTCCGCTGGTTTAGCTTCTTCTTTTTTGGAAAAATATGGTGATTTAGCAGCTTTTTGTGATTCTTCTGATATAGCCTTAAGACGTGCTTGAACCTTTTTTGCCCTTTCGTTTTCAGCCGTTTCGATCGGCTTTTTTTCTATTGGTTTTTCGGTTACTCCTGCCGCTTTTTCAATCTTTTTCTCTACCTCTCCCGCTGCTACCCCTTCTATTTTTTCAGCCTCAGAACGTTTTTCAACGGGCATAACATCTTTTCTGGCAATCTCAGGTGGAATTCCTGCTTCAACTTCTTTTTCAACGCCAGTTGTTACTTCTTCCACAATTGCTTTCGTTTCTTCCGAAAGTTCGGGCTTTTCAACAGCTTCCTCTTTAGCAGTGACAATTGTTTCCGGTGCTGCTTCTTCAGGTTCACTTGTTTCTACTTGCTCAACTCCTTCAACTGAAGGCTTTACTTTCTCTTTAACTTCAATTTGTGGGGGTTGCAACAACTCTTTTTCTATTTCTTTTACAGAAGAGACTGGTGTCTCCGTTAAGGCGCCTTTAGCCTTCTCTTCCTCGAGACGACGGGTTCGTTCTGCCTCAGTTTCACTGGATACAACTTTGATCGCCCCTATAGGTATTAATATTTCAGGAGAAAATATAGACTCCCCGGCATCCCTGATAGTAACTTCAGTAAGGATTATAAACTCCCCTTGCGGATCAAAACCTTTAAAAACACCTTCATATCTTCGGGAATCATCCCAGATAATCAAGTACTTCCCTTCGTCCGCTGCCTTTTTAATGAACGATCTGTAAACACGTAACTGTGCCATTTGTGTCACCTCAAAACACAATATTACTATAATTGAACACTATTTTACCGATTTTTCAATATCACCTGCTTAAAAGCTTAAGCAACCATGGATAATTGAGAATCACAGCATTTGCACTGCAAAGTTCATCACAACAATAACAGCGAATACACGCGCTGTCATCTTTCAGATAAGGATAGCCTCTTTCATCCCTTCCAATTGCTTGCGCCGGACAGCTGCGAAAACATTCATAACATTTTGTGCATTTACCTCTATCAAAATCCACATAAGCAGTAAGAAACCTGCTAGCAAGGTCGAAGATCTTAGCTCTTGTTGCTGTCGATCTCTTCTGGGGAAGTTCAAAACCTTTTATCTGAAGATTATCACCCAATACTTTTCTTTTGGAAGGATCTACTAAACCTCTTGTTTTTGAAGAAACCACTGTATAAAGACGTCTTTCATCAAGAGATGCTGATTCTGAAAGGAAGGCGTCGATTTCGAAGGGATTATCACTAATACCAATAAACCCCGCATGAAATGCTTTTCCCGAAGAAGGCCCTTCTCCATCCATTGCTTCAACAGCATCCACAAGATTTATTTTAGGATTTATATATTTTGCAAGATCAATCAGCATGTCCGCAAAATACACAGGGTCTTTAAAACGCAGGTGACATTGAGCTTTCATTATCCCGGGCACAAATCCGAAAAGAATTTTACCCGCGCACGTAATACCCATAAATCCATGTGTCTTTAACTTGGGAAGATTAACTATCAGGTCAAATGAAGTGGCAGCCTTTGCAATTTTAAGCCGGGCATTGAGTTTCCCCCCGATGTTTTCCTCATAAGTTTCACTGTCAAAAAAAATGGGTTCAATTTTTTCAT
>CALIRS010000018.1 GCA_938042205.1 uncultured bacterium
ATTTTTCCCCCATATACTCAACGATTTTTGCCATGATTAGGGGTTAATTTCTGGAGGCGTCTTCGAAATCAGGTTCTCCATCAATCCGGGTAATAAATCAGGCATCGGAACTCTTTTCTCAACCCTTTAATCAGCAAGTCATCACTTGTGTCTCAACGATTGGCATCATAAAAGTCATTTTTTCAGGCATTGCAACTTTCATTACCAAGAGCATTCCTGTATCCTTCTTATAACTTTCATCATTGATTATATATAACCGAAATAACTTTAAGAATCTGGGAGAATATTTCCGCCATTAAATGAGAAATACTTTTAGACTCATCAAATCAATCATAGCCTCAACGTTTTCCACTTATGGGGAGCGTATCTTGTCGGAGCAGAGAGATTTATACTCATAGTTCCTCCTCCAAAAGATGCATATCTCTAATCTTTAAACCCATTTCGCTTTTATCATTAGCTCCACGCAACTAAGACTGGCAGCAAAGGAAAACTGAAAAAACTTGTTTCTGCTCCCGTATCTCTACCTTCTCTTAATCTGATATTGCCAAGCTCATATGCTCCTGGCGGTTCACCAATCAGAGCCAGAATTGACCCACAACAGTGAGCACGATCTCTGTTGTACTTCATTTTTCGGAGAAGTCACATCAAGAACAATACTTCTTGTGATGAAATTACTCCTCATCTCCTGAAGAAAAAGTAATTCTTGGCACTACTGGGATATTCTTTTTAGCAGCCCAATGGAATAACTTGATACCATCTTTTTAATCTATCGCTTTGATCAAAGCTTGCCGGTAAATTTCTTACCGGAAGAGATCTTATAAGCGAAAGTAGGACACCTGTGTCGTGATTGTAGTTGCTTCTTTCATCTGTAAAGTTCATCCATTTACCAAAAAGCTCTTCTAATTTCTTTTTTATATACTTTTATCTCGTATACATCACTCACCGTGAAAAACCCTGTCTTGAATGTTAAAGCTTGAGAACACTATAACTGGTATGGGGAAAAGTTAATTTTATCAGATGCTTTCTTTTTCTTTCCTACTAAATCCCGAGACTTTTTCCGATTTATAAATACTAATAGCCTCAGACAGCGCCGCCCCTCCAAGAAACAATGCACTCGATAAGTAAATAAAAACCATTAAAGCTACCAGGAAACCAACGGCACCATAGATAATATCGTAAACAGGTATTATTCTTAGATAGAAAAGAAATATTTGTCTTCCCACTTCTATTGCTACGCCACTGAATAATGCGCCACACAATATTGAGTTTCTGTCAGGTTTTTTAACTGGTAACATCCACATCAAAAGAAATGAAGCAAAGGAAATAAGCATAGCCTGTAAGAACGACAGAAGAGTTTGAAAGATTATCGTTCCATTAATGAGGATAACAACTTGAGCAACAGGTAACCGCTTCGCTGCAATTTGAAATATTTGAAAGATAGTAGTCGCCCCTGCAATAAGAAAACTACCCATAATTACTATTACAAAGAGTAAAAAAGAAACAGCTCTCTGAAATAGAAAAGATCGCATTGCCTCTCCCTTAAAAACTTTCTTTAGAGCCCAGTCTACAGGTGTTACTACTGCAGAAAACGCTAAAAACATACCAATAAGCCCAAAAATTCCATAGCTGGCACTTCTTTCTAAAACTGAATTCACAAAAGAAACCAGCTTCTTGCCATAAGGTCCAAAAAAGCTGCCAAGCTCATATGAAATATCCACTACAGTTAAATGATAAAAGTTTCTGGAAATAAACCCGATAACCGCCAGAAGAAGAAGCAGGAAAGGTATCATTCCCAGGAACCCGTAAAATGATATCGCAGCCGCTGCCAAAGGTGCGTCAGCTTCGAAATATACTCTAAACGCTATTTTGAAAACTTTTTTTAGTTTCTGAACTTTATTAAACTTAAACTTTACCCCTCCTGTAACACAGCTACGGACCCGGAGTTGTTTCTTCACCAAATAGCATCCGCCTGATTTCCTTTAATTTTTCCCCGAAAACGTCAAATTCTCCGTTCTTTAAAGCTCGTTCAAGTTCAAGAAATAGCCCTTTAAGAGACTGGATTGCTTTCTCTTCCGTGGGAGCACGTTCTGTTTCTTCCTCTGAAAGCCTTCCTTCCACTATTTGAGAAAGTGAGTTCTCAATATTTTCACTCATAATCACCTTGTCTTCAGTTGCTACTACTACTCTTTTAAGCTCTGGAATCTGGCTTTGTTCAGACTGAAGATAAAGAGGCTCCACATAAAGAATTGCCCCATTTATAGGAATAACTAACAAGTTGCCGCGAATTACTCTGCTTCCTGCTTGATTCCAGAGAGTAATTTGTTGAGAGATGTAAGGATCCTGGTTAATACGACTTTCGATTTGAAGAGACCCGTAAACAAGTTTTCCTTTAAGAAAAGTATAAACGGCTCCACGCCCGTAATTTGGTACATCTGAAGATACAAAAACCCATGCCACCATATTGTTTTTCCCTCTCGGGGTAAACGGCAGCATCAATAAAAATTCTGGTTTCTCAAATCGATATGGTGCCTCTTTAAGCTGCATTACCACATAGTAAGGTTGTACCTCCTGCTGACCGACATCATAAACTTCCTTAGCAATTTCCCATTGATCCTCGCGGTTGTAAAATACATCTGGTTGTTTTATATGATACACAGCAAGCATTTTTGATTGTGTTAGGAAGTAATCCTCAGGATAGCGAAGATGTTTTTCAATTTCTTCAGGCATTAATTCTTTCGATTTAAAGATTTTCGGGAAAGCTCTTTGATATGTTCTTACAATTGGGTCTTTTTTATCCCAGATGTAAAATTCCGTAGTGCCTTCGTATGCATCTATGACCACTTTTACAGAATTTCGAATGTAATTGAATGTTTCAGTTTCATTTGGTTGGGAATATGGAAAATATGGACTGTGAGAATAAGCATCAAGAATCCAGTACACCTTCCCCTTCATCACTATCGGATAGGGATCGCGATCATATAATAGAAAGGGGGCAATTTTTTTAACTCTTTCAACAATGTTTCTATCAAAAATTATTCTGCTATCAGGAGTGATTTCAGATGAAAGAATAATTTTTAAAGTTCCAAACCGAATCGCGAATGCAAGTCTTTTAAGTCTGCTATCAAGACTGATCCCTGCTTTCCCCTTGTAAACAGTATATACATTTTTATCCCATGCAGGATAATCAAACTCCTTTTCCTTTGTGTTAACAATTGCATAGGTATCCGTCTGTTCGCCGAAATAAATCTGGGGGGTCTTTAGCTCAAAAATATCATATGAAGTTTCTCCGGGAATATCCTTTAGGTAAAAAACCGGTAACCCTTCACCGGTTACCTCATTTACAGGGCTGATGGCAAGACCGTATCCATGTGTGTATTTAAGATGAAGATTAATCCAGGTCTTTGCTCTTTCGGAAAGGTTTTCATGTGATAGCTCTCTTACCGCAAGAGCAACCTGCTTTAATCTACCTTCTATCACGTAACGGTCAAGATCAATATCCCTGAATGTATAGTAAGTTCTAATAGTTTGAAGTTGATTATAAGTTGAAAGCAAAGGTCTCCAATCCCACAGCCTGATGTTTTCTATGGTTGACTGATTCTTTTCCACTGTCTCCTTGGTAATTACAGAAGCAGGAGGATATGAAATTTCTGAAAATCTGTCCAGATCATATGCATATCTCGTTAAATCGATATGATATTTGATAAAAGGTCGCTCTCTTGACAATTCGTTAGGGGACACCACGTAAGACTGGTAAAAAGACGGGTAAAGGTAAATGGAAGCCAGAGAAAATCCAATAATAATCGAAGTAGCTGCAATAGGACCTGACCAGAGTATACCCTTGAAAGCAGCATACCCAAAATATAAACCCAATCCAACAAATAAAATTGCTGAGATGCGCAGTGCAGGCATGATCGCATGCACATCAGTATAAGAAGGTCCGTAAATAGCACCAAGAGTTGAATAGGCGCGCTTATACACTCCTAGATACAATCGCAGAGACTCCGTAAACGATATCAGTGAGAGGAGTATATAAAAATGCTCTTTGTACCAGGAAAATGTTAGCCGGAAAGATTGAAGAGTCCCGGCTACGCTTCTTAAGAAATATGCACCAGCTACCAATCCAAATACAAGAAGTAGTGTCGTCATAAACCAGTCGAGAAGCTTTGAATAAAATGGAAGTTCCAAAAGAAAAAACGAGGCATCGATATTAAATATGGGAACCCTGACACCAGCGGAAATACGATTCAGAAAAAGCACTACCACTTCCCAGCTTGAGGCAGCACTCGCTGCTTGAACCAATGCAATAATGACCACTGCTGCCAGTGCTATCAGTTTAAAAAACTTCTGGAAAATATCTCTATAACGTATCCAGAACGCTTCAGAACCAAGTGGAATGACTCTTGCATATTGTTCCCTTTTAAGCGTTGGAAAAACATTCAAATAACCCAGGATAAAAACAAAAAAGAAACTGATTATGAAAATGCCACTCCTGGTAAAAATTCGATACCAGAAGACTGATTCTAAGTTCAAATCCTTAAACCATAACCAGTCAGTGTAAAAAATAGATATACTAGTGGAAAAAAATAACAATAAAACAAGCAGAACAATGATCACAAAGCGAAAATCGCGCATCTTAGAACTCCCTTTTAAAATACTATAAGTCTAACACAGTGGTTTTTATATTAGATTAGCAGTTGCACCTTAAAGATTCTTTATGATTTTTTCAGCACCTTTTTTTCCTTGTTCGATACAATCTCCAATACCTACTCCGGTAAAATAGCTCCCTATAATCGCAATATCACTTAGACCGTCAGTTAATTTCTCAATCCGGGAAATTCTTTCAAGATGACCCATGATATACTGTGGCATAGACTGTTTCCATCTGAAAACCTTATAAAAAACAGGTTTAGCATCCAATCCCATTATCTTTGAAAGGTCTTCAAGTGCAATATGTGCTAAAGCGTCTCCCTCATAATCTACCAAATGTGAATTTCTGGCGCCTCCTATAAAAGCCCTGATTAATGAATAACCTTCTGGCGCCCGATTTGGCCATTTTGAAGATGCCCACGTCCCTGCAAGCACTCTTAATTTCTCCGAAGAGGGAACAACGAAGCCGTATCCCTTTAAAGGTCTTGAAAGGTCAGTATTTCTAAATGCAAAGTTTACGGTTGCCGATGAAGAATACGGAATCTCAGCAAGTAAAGAAGAAAGCCTTTCGTCTATATTCTTTAGTATTTTTGAAGCCGCATAAGCAGGAAGAGCAACAATCACAGCATCAAAAACTTCCTTATTGCTATCAGTAAAATGCACTTTGTATTCGT
>CALIRS010000019.1 GCA_938042205.1 uncultured bacterium
GTGCTGATGACAATTTCAGTCTTGTTAACTTAAGTTGCTATCAGCAGCAAGATCTACATTGTTTTTCGCGGGTATGGAGACGGAGTTAGATTAACATTGCAAAATTGGGATTGTCTTACAATTTCAACTTCAGGTAACTCGGGCAACTACATGCTCCTCAATCGGGCAATTCTTTCCTCAACTGGAGGATGGGTCGAAAATAGTGATGAGATTCTTTTAGTAAGAGTCTTCTTTTTAAGAGGATTGACTATAAAAAGATGAGCAGTAGCTTCAGAAACAGTTCTCAAAGGAATTGCATCTTTTGAAATTTTTTCCAATGCACTTGCCAGCCCTTCAGGATTTCTGGTAAGAAGCGCACCAGTGGCATCGGCTAGATATTCTCTCTCTCTTGAAATAGCCAATTTAAGAAGTTCAGCAAAAATAGCAGCTACAATAGAGATAATCAGTAGCGCTAAAAACGCAAAACCATTTCGAGACTCTCTCTCGCTATCGCTCCTCCATGATCCCCAAAAAAGCGACCTTCTCATTATGTCAGCAATAAGCACCACAAATCCGGCAAGCATCACAGCAATCGTTTGAACCCGGATATCGTAGTTTTTTATATGAGAGATTTCGTGAGCAATTACTCCTTCAAGCTCCTGGCGATTTAATTTTTTGAGAAGCCCGGTGGTAACAGCTATAGCTGAATGCGCAGGATCCCTGCCTGTCGCAAAAGCGTTCAGAGCTTCTGTATTCATCACATAAATCTTTGGGGAAGGTATACCTGCAGCTATAGAAAGTCCTTCGACAACGTTAACAAGATATGGATAATCATTTTTATTTACTGCTCTGGCTCCATTTATTGCCAGAGTAACTCTTGACGAGAAAAAGTAACTTAAAATCGTCCAGATTAATGCGAAAATTATAAATCCTAAAAATAACTTCCCGGTTTTGGAAATAAAGTAATCAAATGCATAACCAAGGACTGTCAGAATCAAAATAAATCCAGCCATTAAAAGCCAGGTTCTTCGCTTATTTTCAGCAATTGCATCAAATATAGAGATCTTTTGCATATTAAAAATTCTTATTCCTCTGTAAATCTTACTTTTACAGGTTCTCGTGCTTCTCCTTCTATTTCAAAATAATCTTTTTCTTTAAAGTTAAAAAGAGAAGCAATTATATTTGTAGGAAACTTCTGGATAGTTTCGTTATAGGTCATAACTGAATCGTTATAAAATTGCCTTGCATAGGCGATTTTGCTCTCAGTGCCGGAAAGTTCTTCTTGAAGCATCATAAAATTTTGACTTGCCTTGAGCTCTGGATAATTTTCTGCAACTGCAAAAAGTGATTTTAGCGTCTGGGTCAACATATTTTCCGCTTCTGATTGTTCTTTCACCGTCTGAGCAGAAATCGCAGCAGTTCGTGCACGCGTAACACTTTCGAAAAGTTCCTTCTCATGTGTAGCATAACCCTTAACAGCCTCTACCAGATTCGGAATAAGATCATAACGTCTACGGAGTTGAACATCTACCTGATGCCATGAATTTTCAACCCTATTCTTAAGTGAAATCAACCGGTTGTAGCCGAATATTAAAAACCCTACCAGAATACCTAATACTATCAGTATAATAATCAGCTCCAAATCTATAGCACCTCGCTTTAATTTAGGTTAAATTATATCATCAACAATATACATGTTATTATTGAAATATGATTCCTCTACGTGACGAAAATCCAACAGAACGAATACCGATAGTAACAATTCTCATCATTGTCACCTGTGTCCTTGTATTTTTATATGAGATGTCTCTTCCTGAAACCGAGCTGATGTCATTTATATACTTATACGGCGTTGTTCCTAAAAAACTTTTTTCTTTCGAGACCCCTCTTTTATCTTCTATTTTTTCCATATTTACATCCATGTTCCTGCATGGTGGACCGGTACATCTTATCGGAAATATGCTTTACCTCTGGATATTTGGAAACAATATTGAAGATAAACTGGGAAGATTTTCCTTCCTTATTTTTTACTCCCTGTGTGGCGTTGCAGCAGCACTGTTGCAGTCACTTGTTAACCCATCAAGCAACCAACCGATGATTGGTGCTTCTGGTGCCATTGCAGGAATACTTGGCGCCTATCTAATTCTTTTCCCGGGAGCAAGAATATTAACTCTAATACCTCTCCTTTTCTTTATAACTACAGCTCACCTGCCTGCTTATCTGATTATTCTCCTATGGTTTTTGATACAACTATTCTCTTCTGCAGGTTCAATTACAGGTGCAGAATCACATGTGGCATATTTCGCGCATATTGGAGGCTTTATTGCAGGTTTACTATTAATATTTATTTTCCCCAGGAAAAAACGAAAGCCGAGAATAATTTATCCTGATTATCTCGACTACGATTGATAATGTTTTATTTCGACTCGCTCTCCAGCCTGGCTATTTTCTTTTCCAGCTGTTTTAAGTCATCTTTGGTGGCGATGCCCAAGGCTTTAACAGCCTTTTTTACTTCTTTTTGTATGGTTGAAACAAATTCCTCTTTTTCCTTTTCTGCCCTTTTCATGAGTTCTTCTTTGAAACTTTTTGCTTCTT
>CALIRS010000020.1 GCA_938042205.1 uncultured bacterium
GGTATCTGCTTTATCATAAACAATCTTTCTTGAGTGAGCAGAACCACCTATATGGCAGTAGTTACAGACATTATCTTGTGAGTCTTGGCGAAGCAGGTAGTAGGCACCTTCTGCACGGTGAACAGCGTGACATACTTTACACTTGTTTGTTGTTGAGCTGTAGCCACCGTGCGGGTTTGTAAGATATAAACCACTAACAGATTCTGTTGTGCCATAACCATACCAGATAGTGGTCGTTTCGGTAGTATCAAATACTGCATAGGCGCCCTCATTCTTGGCTACTCCAGCAGCTATATCGACCAAGTCCTGATACCACCATCTACTGCCACCAGTTGCAGGGTCAATTACCGTTGTTGCCGTCGCTGGATTGTCAGGAGAAGGATTTACAGGATACTCAACTGCAAAAGCTACTGAGGCAATTGATACTAAGAGAAGGGAGAAAACTGCTAAAATAGCAATTTTCCTTAACATTTGTGCACCTCCTTGATTTGATAAACTGGTGCTTTTTCTCAAAGTTTTTCACCTCCTTTCTTTTTTATTCGCACCACATATAAACCAAATATTTTTATACCGCTAATTGCTAACAAAATCAAGAAAAAGTTCAGAAATTCACTAAATTTTTTATTAATTTTCTATCACTCCTGAACTGCTTCAGTTGTTTCCTTGCTTTCCTTCCTGACTATCTTAATTGGCTGCTTCTTTAAGCTTACATCCCACCAGAAATCTTCAATCTTTTTACCATTGATGACACCAGCCTTTTTGCCCTCCACAGTGATTAACAGCTTATCTATCTCCGGAAACTGCTTCAGAGTTTCAATAATCGATGCAAATGCTAAAATCTTTGCTTTCTTCTCATTTTCACTTTCAGGAAACTCTAATATTTCCTTAGAAAAATCTACTGCACATACTCCAGTTTTTTTATCCACCTTTACGGATTTTACCCTTGCTTCAGGCAAAACAACCACCATCTTTTTTTCCTGAGGCGACGCTGCGAAGAGTCTCTTCAAGGCAACCTCCGGCATGTTGTTTGAAAGAGGCACTATTTGTCTTTCCTCGATCAGAATTTTTCCGTTTGGATAGAATATTGAAATCGATGTCGTTTCAGCACCAGTGAGAGAACTGTTCGGGGGTGGAACTTCCTCCCCCGAGCACCCCGCAATCATCAAGCCAGACAGAATAGCTATGACAGCAGCAAAGATTGTGTATATACGAATATAAGATGTTTTCATATTAAGAAGCTGCTCCTTCGTCCGCTTTCTCTGACAGCTCTTTCGATTTTATTAATTCATCTAAATTCATATTGGCAATATCAAGTTTATCAGCAGCTTTTCGAATAGGTTCTCCTTCAGCCAGTAGAGCTTTCTTCCCTTTTAATTGATAAGCAACTGTCAATACTTCAGTCAGTTCTAAATCAAGTTTGAATGTTTCCTGAATCTCTTTAAGCTTATCCTTTTCTGCTTCCACTTTGACAAGTTCAGGGGCAGAAAATTGGTTGGCAAACATTTCAAACGTAGCTGGTGTGACATAAAGCTTCTTAATAGACCTGGCAATTTCTTTAAGATATTCTCTCTCAATCGCCGCATTGATAAAGTCAGGTGCTGCCACAAATTTGACTCTTCTTCTAAATAGCAGCCAAATTAACAGGAATATAAGTGGTAAAAGAGCAAGCCATGGTAGCCAGCGAGGTATTAAGCCTGCAATGCCAGGCACAGGAACTCTAAATATTTCAACTCTATCATTGAATTTGTCTGCAACCGCAATGTAGCCTCCCTCACCATAATAAATACCGTCTGGATAATAAAACCTACCATCCTGGTGTCCAATCTCGCCAATGGTCTTAATAAGCTTGCCCGTCTTTGCATCCAGCACCACGATTTCGCTATTGGTTCCATCAACTACATAAAGACGCCCTCGTTCGTCGAGCGTAATACTGGCAGGTAACCCAAACTTTCTCTCAGGCCCTCGAAACATAATAGCTTCTTCAGGAGGAAGTGGCTTTCCATAAATCCACTTTGCTTTCCCTGTCTTTGCATCGATTGCCTGAACACGATAATTTAAACTATCAGCCACATAAATGATTTCGTTGTCGTCAACTACGAGTCCACCAGGAAGGTCAAACTGCCCCTTCCCTTTTCCAAACATTCCAACTTGCCTGACAAGTCGTCCTTCAAGAGTGCCTATAAGTATGGCTCTGTCAGAGGCTACATATACTCTATTCCCTTTGATATAAAGCGCAGTTGGTAAAACGTTCGGGAATTCTATAAAGCTGGTAGGTCTCAAATTTCGATTAAAAATAACTATTTTTTTATCCTGTTTGGAAAGCACAAATACTCTTCCGTCTTCAGAAGCTCCTACAGAAACAGGATTAGAAAATGTATATGGTTCTCTCTGAGTTTTCCCATTTAGTGTGGCAATATAATTTCCTTGGAGATCGAAAATCACGACTCTGTGTTTACCTGTGTCCGCAATGTAAATTCTCCTATCAGGTCCGATGCATACTGATGAAGGACGCAATAAAAGGTCTCCCTCAAATCCGTAAATAGAGAATAGAAATCTGAAATCAGCTTGCTCAGAAACTTCTCCCTTGCCAGCTACAAACTGGGTTGGACGCGTTAGAATGTAGTAAGCAAAGAGCAGAGCGAGCAGCAAAAAAAGGAGTATCAGTAATGCTATCAGGTATTTTCTTATTTCTCTTTCCTGGTATATAACTTTGTCAGCCACTTAAACCTCCTGTTATTTGTTCTTAGAGGGTGTAGTTTCTATAGCTTTTTTTTCTTTGCTTAAAGCTTTTTCCAGTCTGGCAACTGCCTCTTGAGCTTTCTTATCGTCAGGAATAAATTCCAGAACCGCTTTGTAATCTTCAAGAGCACTTTTCAGATCTCCAAGTTTTTCAGTTATCCGTGCTCTTTCATAATAAAGATCTGCAGCTTCGGGAAAATTGCCAATAGCATTATCAAGTGATTTTTTTGCATTCTTATAATCATTCTTTGCTTCATAAGTAGTTGCCAGCTCAAGATGAACTCGAAGATACCAGTCAGAAGTTTTGCTCTTGTCCTGTAGCGCTTTTTTAAGGTATTCGATGGCACTATTGTATTTGCCCAGTTCTCTCAGGGCAATTCCAGCTACAAGGTAACCAGTGCCTTCATCAGGATTGAGGCGCATCGTATACTGAGCCTCCCGTAGAGCATCTGAATATCTGCCTACAGCTAAGTAAGCTGCCGCCAGGTTTCCTCTGGCTAAGGGATCGTTAGGGTCTGCCTTAACGGCTTTCTCGGCTAACATCACGCTTCTTTCGGCTTCAGTTCGAGGAACATCTGACTTTTTTGGACTTACGAAGCTGTTTATAACAAGACCACCTGCTATTAGAACGGCTGCCACAAGAACGTAAGTGAATACTTTCATTAAAAGTAGCAGGTTAGCAGGTTTCAAAAGCACACCTCCAGGCAACTTCTTTCTCTATCGTATAGCATTGGAATCACCAACCATATTATCAATTTTGTATCTACCATCTTCTTTTATAAGAAAAATAGCTATAGTATGCTCCTTATTGGATGGTTTAGTTTTGGGTTTACCCGTTCGAACATCAACAAAATAAGACTTATCAACGAAGCTATAGAATACGGAGGGGCGGCTCTTAGTGAGGTCACTAACTTCAAACTTTTGATTTTCGTGGACTCTTACTCTTTTAACCTCCTCTTTTGCATCCATACTTCTTGCTTCTTTCCACATATTCACCATATTTTCAGTAAAGACGGTCTCGATTTTTTTAGGATCTCCTTCAATCCAGACCTGGATATCATATTTTACATCTTTAAGAACTTCGTCTTTTATGTGGCGTAGGTTTTCGCCTTTTTTGCCAGCTACTTTTTCTACTTCTACCTCTATAGCTTCCTGCCTGCACCCTGATAAAGTTAGAAACAAGATTGAAGTCAAAGAAAGAACTGAAAGAATTGTGAACAATGAAATGAAGTTCACGCTCATTTTTAAGCGCTCTATCATCTAAAATGCCACTCCTAAGAGTTCGGCTTCAGCTCGAAAACCTGTTCTAAACACCCCCGTTGTAATATCAAAAGTTTTGGAGCCACCGGGAGGGATATTCCTGACTCTGACTCGTAACTGTTTCATCATGTTATTGTCTTTGTCATAAGTGGTAATTCTGATGAGGGCTAATTTACAAACCTGATTTGAACTATTGGAAATCTCACCATAGACGCGAGCGATGCCGTAATCGTCAGCATAAGTATTCAACACTTCTGCTTTTATTAGTTTAAGAAGTTTCGGGTCGGTTGAAACCTGAACATCCTGAACTTTAGAGGTATCCGGGGTTGACTTTGTCTTGCCAAAAAAGGCGAAATAGAGACCAACAACAACTGCTGCAAGCAACAAAAGAACGAATATTCTTTTTGCCAAGTATGGCACCACCTTTAGAAATATATAAAATAACTCTATTGCTTTTACTCAGCCTTAAGATTATAGCAACATTTACAGTTTCTTGGTCAACTTATTTGTAAGAAACTTCACTTTTGTAGCCAGACTTCAAATTATGCATTTCTACATTCATAACTTAAGGTCTGATCCCAGTGAATTGAGGGTTCTTTCGATGTCCATGTCGGTGTGAGCAACGAAACGAAAGCCGCCTCGAACTGTGAAGGCGCAAAGTATATGCCTCGTTCAATCATTGCCCAGAAAAATTTAGAGTATAGTACGGTATCTGAGGTTGAAGCACTTTCATAATCTATAACTTTTTTATCAGTAAAGAATGTGCACATCATAGAACCAACGCGGGTTTGAAAGAAAGGAATCCCTGCTTTGTTAAAAGCTTCTTTTATACCTTCAGCAAGTTTTTTTGATTTTTCTTCGAGCACGTGGTAGGCAGCACTGCCTTTAAGGTTTTTAAGGGTGGCGATACCAGCAGCCATTGCCAGTGGATTCCCGCTTAAAGTTCCTGCTTGATAAACCGGACCCTCAGGAGCTATATATTCCATGATTTCAGCTTTGCCACCAAATGCACCTACAGGAAGCCCTCCACCAATGATTTTCCCGAGAGTGGTTAAGTCAGGAGTCACTCCATAAAGTTCTTGAGCGCCTCCATAGGCAACACGAAATCCGGTGATAACCTCATCGAAAATAAGAAGAGAACCGAAGTCGGTGGTGATTTTTCTAAGCCCTTTTAGAAACCCGGGCTCTGGGGGAATAACCCCCATATTCCCGGCAATAGGCTCAACAATAACTGCCGCGATCTTTT
>CALIRS010000021.1 GCA_938042205.1 uncultured bacterium
ACAATACCGCCACCAGAAAAGCAAGCGAGATGTGAAGCGCTACCGCAGGCGGTTTTAATTCTTTATTCAAAATTCTTCACCAATCAAATCCAGGAATTCCTCTTCGGAGATGGTTTTTACTCCCAGTGCAAGCGCTTTTTCATACTTACTCCCCGGACTTTCCCCGACAACCACGTAGTCAGTTTTTGTAGAAACGCTTGAAGATGCTTTTCCCCCAAGCTTTTCTGTGAGTTCTTCTGCTTCAGCACGGCTCATTGATTTTAAAGCACCCGTAAAAACGAACGTCAATCCTGAGAGAGGACCTTCTTTAATCATTTTTTCAGCTCTTCCAAAATTAACACCTGCTCTTCTCAACTTTTGAATCACTTCAAGATTATGAGCTTGTTTGAAAAAAGTGACGATACTTGTGGCAATTTTTGGTCCAACTTCTTCAATTTCAAGAAGTTCTTCTTCGGTAGCTTCCATTAATCTGTCCAAACTACCATAAAAAGAAGCTAAAACCTTTGAAAGATGTTCGCCGACATGGCGGATACCAAGTCCAAATATTAATCTGTTTAAAGGTCTATCTTTTGAATTCTGAATAGCGTCATATAGATTTGAAGCTGCTTTATCAGCAAAATGCTCCACTTTGAGAAGATCATCCACAGTAAGAAAATAGAGATCAGCCACCGTAGAAATTAACTTTTTATCAAGAAGCTGGGTGACCACTGCAGGGCCCAGTCCATCGATATCCATTGCTGACCTGCTTCCCCAATGGATGATGTGATTAAAAACCTGTGCTGGGCAGGAAATACCACCTGTACATCTGGAAATGGCTTCACCTTCAAGTCTGATAACATCAGATCCGCAAACCGGGCACTTATCAGGCATTTTGAAAAAGCTTTCTTTTCCAGTGCGCCTTGAAGGCACTGGCGCTACCACTTCAGGAATAACATCTCCAGCCTTTCTAACTATCACGAAATCACCAATACGGACATCCTTTCTCTTAATCTCATCTTCATTATGAAGTGTGGCCCTGGAAACAGTGGATCCAGCTACAAAGACAGGTTCCAGTATTGCTACCGGGGTGAGAGCTCCGGTTCTCCCAACTGAAACCATGATGTCGACTAGCCTGGTAACCTTTTCTTCAGGAGGAAACTTATACGCCACCGCCCAGCGTGGGGCTTTGCTGGTTTCACCGAGAGCATTCTGATAATCAAGCCTGTTAACTTTAATAACCACACCATCAATTTCAAACGCGAGAGTATGTCTTTTATCTTCCCATTCTTTGCAAAATTCTTTTACTTCTTCTCTAGTGCGGCAATATTTAACTACAGGAGTAATTGGAATGCCTGAGTCTTTGAAAAAGTTAAGTACATTATAATGGCTTGAAAAAGAAACTCCTTCCGCATAACCAAGCCCATGAGCAGCGAAAGTAAGTTTGCGGGATGCCGTAATACTGGAATCAAGTTGCCTTAAAGAACCAGCAGCAGCATTTCGAGGATTTGCGAAAAGAGGTTCTCCTTTCTCTTCTCTTTCCTTATTGATTCTTTTAAATTCGTCCTTGGACATATATGCCTCGCCCCGTACTTCAATAAGTTCTGGCGGGTTATCTGCAAGAAGCTTTAAAGGTATTGACCTGATCGTCTTTATATTAGGAGTAATATCTTCCCCTACTTCACCATCACCTCGAGTAGCGCCCCTTACAAGAACCCCTTTTTTAAAAACCAGAGCTACCGCTGCCCCATCCAGTTTCACCTCACAAACATAATCAGTCTCTTTCATACCGAGAGCTCTTTCGACTCTTTCAAACCATTCATCCAGCTCTTTAAATGAAAAAACATCCTGCAAGGAAAGCATTTTCTGGTAATGCCTGACAGTTTCAAATCCTTTTCTCGGAGGAGCGCCCACTCTCTGGGTCGGCGAATCAGAAGTTATCAGCTCAGGAAACATCTCTTCGAGGTGTACAAGTTCCCTGTAAAGCTCATCATATTCAGCATCAGATATCTCTGGAGAATCAAGCACGTAATAGCGATAATTGTGATATTCGATTATCTTACGAAGCTCTTTAATGCGTTTTTCAGCTTCTTTTCTGGTCATCTTTTCTTCAGGAATTTCAAAAAGCTTTCCCATAATCTTCTCGTCTATTTCTTATTATATTACGGGACAGTAAGCTCAATGTTACCCCAGGCAGCCAAATGTTCGCCGATTATCAAAACTCCTCCTTCAAGAGGCATCTCTTTCGCCCTCAAAGTTGCTTTCTCAAAATCGCTTTTATCTCTTATTAAATTGCCAATAGCAGTCGCTGCTGCGTCCGCAATAGCAGCCTTTTGAGCAACCACCACTACCGCATCCGCTTTTCCAAAACTCATCGATGGTCCTACGGTTCCCGAACTAGTACAAATGCCTATTCTCTTTTTTCTCGGTATCTTTATTGCCAGCTTCTCAGAAAAAGGCGATTCACCTGCGTAAACGAGCACTTTTCGCTCTCTTTTCGTAAAAGCAAAAATATCACCACCGTTTTCAACAATCACCTCTGAAGCTTCTCTAAGTATGCACTTCCCTACAAATTCAGAAATAGCCCCGGCTACGGCAGCCATAGGACCCACGCCGCAGATTTTTCCTGCTCGATACATTTCAGCCACAATCTCAGGACATCCTTCAATAATATTAAGCGGTTTATACGAACTTAAAAATTCAGGATGCTTTTCAATCCAATCCTCAATTTCTCTTCTAAATCTTTTGAGTTCGCTTAATGCTAAATCCTCAAGTTTCTTTGAAGCAAGAATGAAGAGATCCGACTCTTTAACTCTTGCAAAGAAAGGCACCAGTCCTTCGGCTGTCCCCTTAAACCTGTATAACCGATGTTCATGCTCTTCAGCCAATCAAATAAACCTCGCTATTATAAATGAAAGTATAAGCAATAGCCCCATTAAGAGATGTGTCTGAATGGTTTTTCTCTGAGCAAAAAGAAAATCCTCTCCTCTCGCATTCTGGCGAAAAAAATCTGCGGCAGCATATGCAAAAGGAAAAGCGAGCAAAGTTAAAATCGCTGTCCATGGTAACCTTCCCAGTATTGCCGCAATTACTACAAAAACGAAGGAAAAATACGCAAAGAAGGCATAAACATACGCTGATTTTCTTTTTCCTAAGAGAACTAACCAGTTATTTTTCCCGGCTTCTCTATCAAATTCTTCATCAGGAAATTCGTTCGCAAAAAGGATTAACATTACCCAGATACCAACGGGTATCGATGAAAACAATGCTTCGTAAGAGAACTTGCCGGTTACCGCTAAATAGCCTCCAATTACTGCCAGTGGTCCTAAAAGTACAAAAACAGTCAATTCGCCAAACCCCCGATAAACAAGCTTCAGAGGAGGCACAGTGTAAAAAAACCCAAAGATGATTCCCATAAGACTAATATAGAGAAGCGGAAACCCTCTAAGGTAAATCAAATAACTCCCGAGTATCACACCTGAAACAAAAGAAATGATCGCTGTTAAAAGAACTGTTTCAGGATTCTCAAGTTTTTCCTGAATTACCCGACTGCCACCTGAAAATGGTGTTGGTCGGATATTTATTTCATCAGCCTTAAGCACATGGTCAAAGTAATCATTGGTAGTGTTCACTCCAAGGTGAACCATGATTATTGCCAGAAGAGCAATAACAAAAGGAAGGATCTCAAACTCTCCATTTTTGAAAGCAAGAGCCCCCGCAACCATCACTGGTATCACCGAAGCCTGAAGGAAAGGAGCTCTGGTTATTCTTGCCCATCGACTCAAACCCTTATAGTTTGTCAATTCAGTCCTCTGTGGAAAATTTCTTATAATTTTATCCATTTCCATCATCTATCCTCAACTGCAAGAAAAGCAAATGGCAAGGTAAAGACGTATTAAAATTGTCGAACAAATGTTCTATTATGGGAACATGTCTATCACTGAAATCGGCGAACAAATATCTGTACTGGCTGTTTTCAGCGGTGGAAAGATTTCTCCCACCATTCTCAAATGGAATGGAAGAGCAATTCGAGCTCGCCAGGTTACCGGACGCTGGAAAGAGCGTCGGGGAGAAGACACAATCTTTTATATTTCTTTTATCGGAGAAGATGATGTCTATTATGAGGTTTCCTTCTCTACCAAAACCCTTATTTGGCGTCTCGAAAGACTGGAAACAGTGTAGCAAAGAACGCCTGGTAATACATATCGACATGAATGCTTACTTCGCTTCGGTGGAGCAGTCCTGCCGACCCTTTTTAAAGGGAAAGCCAGTTCTTGTTTCCGCGGACCCTTATGGAACCCCTAAGGGAGCTCGGTCGGTAGCAGCCACTGCCAGTTACGAAGCTCGGAAGTACGGCATTCACGCAGGCATGCCCCTTTTTGAAGCACTCAGACTCTGCCCTCACGCAATTGTGGTTGAAGGAGATGCCCGCAAATACTCAAGCATTTCACTTAGAATTTTAGAAATTCTGGAAACCTTTACTGACCTTGTCGAACCTTATTCGATTGATGAAGCTTTTATCGATGTCACAAGCACCGCTCATCTTTTCGGTGGCAAAGTAGCTGTAGCATGTGAGATTAAAAGGATGGTGCGCCGGGAATTTGGAATTACTTGTTCAATTGGTATCGGTCCTAACAAACTCATTGCCAAAATGGCTTCTAATATGGAAAAGCCCGATGGTCTGGTGGTGATTGAGAAAAAGGATTTACCAGAAGCTATCTGGAATCTTCCGGTGGATGCCATTCCAGGAATAAGCCGTCGAAGGAAATTCAAAATGAATCTTATGGGGATAAAAACCATTCGAGACCTGGCACTCCACCCCCGGGAAAACCTTCGCCGCGCTTTTGGGATTGTAGGTGAGTACCTGCAGCAATGTGCCTGGGGTCGAGACGATAGCCCGGTTGTTTCCATCTCAAAAATTCCTGATCCGAAGTCGATTTCTGCTGCCTCCACATTTTTTAAAAATACTTCGGATTCAGAACTCATACTTTCAGCGCTTTTCTACCTGAGCGAAAAAGCAGCAGTAAGACTCAGAAAACATCACTTGAGAGCAACGGTTGTCGGTACCTGGATAAGATATGAAGATTTCACATCAAAAGGCAAGACGAAAAAGCTTTCTGCAGAAGTAGAAAGTTTTGAAAAAATCTATCACCACGCAAAGGAAATATTTAAAGAAAACTACCTACCCCCTGAAAGACCGGTACGGCTGGTAGGGGTTTATCTCTCCGGACTTTCCACAGCTCTTTTTGAAGAATCCTTTCTTTTCCCTGAAATACAGAAAAGAGAGGCGGTTGATAGGGTACTTTTTGAGGCTCGTCAGAAATTTGGCATCCAGGCTATCTTCCGCGCCCGCTCCCTGATCGGAAAACAACAGGTGATGATAGACTGAAAACTGAATACTAAAGAGAAAGACTCCCTCGCAAATATTTGTTTTTAGCTTCAGTTTATCAACTTCAGTCTTCAGTCTAATTATTCAGATTGCTTTTTTATTTCAATTTAATGCTCAGAAAAATTAGCAAATGTGGCAAAAAAATTAAAATTAATTATCCAAAATGTCATAAAAGTGGGAATATGTTTAATTGATTTAATATAATAAGAAAAATTACTAAGAGGGGGCAAGGAAAGTATTGCCATTGGCTTGCATTGTTAAAGGGAAGTTAAGCAAAGAAAAATTACCTGACCCCAAGAGTCTTCATGCAGCGCTGCTCTCTATATTTTCGTGGGTAAATCCTGAATTAAGCAAAACGTTACATAAAAGTAGTTCTCCAAAAGCTTTCACTCTATCTCCTTTATTTAAACATAAAGATGGCTTTTGGTTTAGAACTACCTTTTTGGATGATACTCTTTCAACTTCTTTTTTCTCCTTTTTTCTGAAAAAACCTGAGCCTCAAATTCATTTAGAAGGTAGCCCTTTTAAAATAACGGAGTTGAAAGTTTCTCATAATTCTTGGTGTGGGTATATCGATTACCGGTCTTTATTAAAAAAGAGCACTTTAGATAAAGAAATTGTACTCGAATTTCACACCCCTACCTGCTTCAGACAGGGTGATATGGATTTACCCCTACCTCTTCCTTCCTTGGTTTTTAGAAGTTTTTATAAAAAGTGGCAGGCCTTTTCAGATTTAGAATTACTGCCAGATTTAGTCGAAACTGTAGAAAAGAATGTGGGAATAGCAAGATTTTCAGGAAAAACAGTTCCTTTCGAGGACGGAAGAGTGACAATTCCTGGTTTCATCGGGAAAGTGACTTTTTTCATCAAGAAAGATGTGGGAAAGGAAACTTTGCGCCAGATCAATTTATTAGCCGATTACTCTTTTTTCGCTGGTACAGGAAAGAAAACCACCCACGGCATGGGTATGACCAGGAGAGTAAAATAAATCTAACATTGTAGATAGCTTGGGAGGTTTAATGCCGAACGAACTTATTGCAGAGATGCACGACATTGGAAAGTTAATCGATTTGAATGCTGCAAAAGGATTTTCTA
>CALIRS010000022.1 GCA_938042205.1 uncultured bacterium
AAGAATTAGACTGGGAAGAGGGGACTGGTCTCTACAAAGAAATAGGTACCCCCACAGTTGAACAGGAAATCAGTTTTGAGATACAAATAATAAGTCTTGACAGCTCAGAAATGGTAAAAAAACTTGTTTTTAAAGATAGCAGGGAAGCAAGGCTAAAGTACCAGGCGATACTGGACGATTTAAACGAAATGGAGAAAATAGAATTTGACGCTAAATATAACTTTTTTTCTTAAGAGGGAAAGTCGTGGGTATTTATTTTAATTATGATTTCGAGAATGGAAAAGAAGTCGAAAACTGGATGCAGTGTTATCTGTGCCGCCAAAAAAAAGTTCTTATCGTTGAATACCATATAAAAAATGGCCCCATTTACAGCCTCTACGAAAACGCACGCAAGCTATATTCCGGTCATGAAGTAAAATTGGGCAGTTCAAGATATCTTGTTTGCAATGATTGTTACAACAACCATGGTTCTGAAGAATCAGTAATATCCGAGATCCTTAAAATGAGAAAAAAGGTAGACGCACCGGCTACTGTTGACTATGATCCTTTAAAATTCCTTGAAGAAGAAATTGAGGAAGAAAAGCGCAAACTCTTAAAACTGGTTGATAAGATAGGAGAAATGTATTCTCGCTTAGAGCGTGAAAGAATAAAGCGACAGACAGAAAGTAACTAAAAAGGAGGAAAAGCCGTGGGCATTTATTTTGAGTATGACTTTAAGAATGGTAAGGAAATAGAGAAACGGGAAAAGTGTTATCTCTGTGAAAAAGAAAATATTCTCTATGCTGAATATTATATTCTTGAAGGTGATGTTTATAAACTTTACAAAGACAGTCGCATTATAGTAAAGGGGAAAGAAATACCTGTCGGTTCTCGCACTCATGCTATTTGCGATGAATGCCTTCAAAAATGGCCTACGGAGGAAGAACTGGTTGAAAAAATTCTTGCCAGAAGACTTGAGGAACGAAAAGTTCAATACAAACAAGAATTTGAAAAATATCAAAAAATGATCGACCAAAAGAAACAGGAAATTTCTCTTAAACAAAAGGAACTTCAAATTCTTGAGCAAGAACTTAAGGACCTGGAAAAGAAAGCCGCATCCCTAAAAAGTATGATGGAATAGTAAATTTCAGGACTCCGAGGAGAAAAAAGGAAATATTTAAATTATATATTAACAATGCAACATAATATAAATTATCACAACCAGCGTACATTTATAAAACATAGTCCCCGGTGCTACATTTTAGAGTCTGGCGCTTCACCCTCTATAAACTTCGGTTCTGGTTCAAACTCACCCTCGTATCCGGGGACTAATTTTTTATTAAATTTTTAAACTTAAAAAATGTTTGACCTTAAATCCCTGTCGAACCAAATCCGCCCGCACCTCTTTCAGTCTCATCCAGAAAATCCACTTCTTCTACCAGAGCTTCTTTAACTTCCTGAATCACTAACTGCGCAATTTTTTGTCCGCGAGAAATTAATGCAATATTCTGCGGATCAAGATTTATAAGAATCACTCCTATTTCTCCTCTATATCCTGAATCAATCAATCCAGGTGTATTTACGATAGAAAGACCCTGGTTAAGAGCCAGACCACTTTTAGGTTGAACAAAACCAGCATAACCTCTTGGAATTGCCACTTTTATCCCTGTGGGCACCAGCGTTCTTTCAAACGGCTTAAGAACGACATCTTTTGCAGCATAAAGGTCGAGTCCAGCATCTCCAGGATGGGCATAAGATGGTGTTGGAATGTCCTTTGATAGCTTTTGTATCCTTATTTTCATTAAATTCCTCTTACTTCCACCTCTAAATATTTACTTGCAATATCAACCATGTCCTCTATTTCGTTATTTGAAAACGGTTTCACATTTCTGAATTCAACATCGAGAGTATTTTCAGGTTTAAACTGCTGGAAAACAATGCTTCTTGCTTCCATATCTGAAAGCCTCGCGACCATATCTTCTAAGTTTTTCTTATTTATAATCCCGGGAACCAGAGTAGTCCGGAACTCATATTCAGGTGCGTATTTAATAATCAGCTTTATGCTTTCGACTATAGCTTCTATATCAACAGGTGCTCTTACAGCTTGAGGATAATTTTCAAAACTGGTTTTTATATCCATCGCTACGAAGTCAATCATGTTTTCTTTGATAAGTTCTTCCAAAACGAAGGGCCTGGAGCCATTGGTATCAATTTTAACATCAAATCCTGAACCTTTAAGAAATAGCACCAGGCTCTTCAAGCCATCCGAAAGAGTTGGCTCCCCCCCTGTAATTACCACTGAGCTTACCCAATCCATCCTACCTTTTAAATACGAGATAAATTCTTCCGGGGGAATTGTTTCATAGCTCTCAGGTTTTAGCACCAGCTCAGGATTGTGACAATAAGGACAGCGGAAGTTGCACCGCCCGAAAAACAAAGTGGCTGCTATCCTGCCTGGCCAGTCTAACATTGACGATGGTAATAAACCCTTTATCAAGATGTCAGACTTCGAATATCGTTTTCGGTCGGCAAACTTCCTCTCCAAGAAGCTACTTCCCTCCCCCTCTCATCAACAACGATAATAGTGGGTGTTGAACTAACCATGTAGTAAGCACCTTCTGCAAGTCCATCAACGGTATCAAGGTCGTGATACTCAACAATATCCTCAAATTTCTTAACTATTTCCTTAGCTGCCGGGCATTTCGGGCAGTCTTGCTTGAAGAAATACTTGATCTTCAACTGGCTTACCACCTACTTTCTTAAACGCTTCATCAAGGCGAGTTCTAATTCTTTGCTTTAATTCACCTTTCTTCCCTTTGTTCCAGGTAGTAATCTTCGAGAAATAACCAACTATCCTTGTTATACCGTAGACATCTTCTGAACCGCACCTGGGACAGCTTTCATAGAGTCCTCTTGTTGTCGACAGGCAGTCCTGGCAAACTGTAAACTCTGGACTGAAAGCAATCTGCTCCGCTTTGGTGAAATTATAAGTCTTGATGACAAACTCCTTTATTGCTCTGTAGTCAGGCTGGTGTTCTCCTAACCAGATGTGAATAATCGCCCCCGCTTCAATTAGCGGATGGAATTTCGATTGCTTTATAACGCGGTCAATATAATCCACCGGTGCATCTGCAGCGAGATGTATGCTGTTGGTGTAATAAACCATCCCTTTGTCTATGAAGCCCTTGATGACCTTACTTGTCTGTACCGGATAATGTTTTAAATCAAGTTTAGCCAGACGATAACAGGCCGATTCTGCCGGGCTTTCTTCGATTACAAACTTCATGCAGTACTTCTCTGAGTATTTCCTGCATAAAATATTGATATAGGAAATTATTTTTAATCCGTATTTCAGAGCTTCTTCTGACTCATGAAGTTGCATTCCGAGATGATATTGTACAAGTTCATTGAGGCCAAGGATTCCTACTAAGTAAGTCATCCTGTCCATTCTTAAATAAGGCTGACCATCCTTGGCAGCAGTAAAGAATGCCAGTGGTCCCGCATCTCCAAGAGAAAGTAATGTTTCCAGAAACCTTTTCTTCTGGAGATGGGCTTTGACAGCGAGATCAACCAATCTATCGATTTCTGCAAAAAGCTTCTTTTCATTCCCGGCAGCTTTGTATGCTACTCTTGGAAGGTTCAGAGTTATATTTTGAAGGGCTGTGAAGCGCATTTTCTCGGGCGTTTTCGCTTCTTCCAGATCCTTCTCACCTAGCTTCAGTTTCAGCCGGCAACATTGGCTAACAGTTACCTGTCCCCCTCTATCAAACACAAAGTAAGTGATTCCTTGATAAGCAGCTACTTTACATGCGAGGTCAAGAAATTCTTCCCAACCGGGTGTCATAAAGAATTCTTCGTTTATATGAAGAAGCGGCTTAGGGAAAACGAAGGTTTTACCGGTTGCATCTCCCTCGTAGTAAACTTCAAAGAGTGCTTTCAAGAACAGGTTTGCCTCTTTTTCGAAATCAGCGTATGTGAGGCAGTCTTCATCAGGATTACCAACGTAAACTATTTCTTCATCAATTTCTTTCATGTATTTTCCACCCGGGCCAACTGCGAGAGTGTTTCTAAAGTGCTTCGGGATACCGTAGTAAAGATTAAAATCAGTAAAAACAACCTGGGAGCCTCGTGCTCCTGCCAGCTGGTTAAATTCGTAAATTATCATCTGTGCTAACTGCTTGATCCTCTCATACGATAAACCTCTAAGGAATGGCGCAAAGAATATATTCACTGCTTCCCATCCAATTGCTCCGGCATAATGAGACTGCAATGTGGAAGCCATCTTAACCATATGCCCAATTAGAACTTCAGGATGTTTTGCCGGTTTTGAAGTGGAAGTAATATTTGGTAAAGAAATGCCATACTTTTTAATGTATTCAAGGGAATGTCCTCCACAATAAGGTCGTGTTATGAAGCCAAGATCATGCAAATGGATATCTCCTGATAAATGAGCTTCCGCTACATCCTGTGAAAACACTCTTGTAAGTGCAAACTGTTTTAGAATGCTTTCTGCAAGAGTCAGGTTGATTGATTCTGGATTATGAGTGGTGTTCGAATTCTCCTTGTTTGCATTAAAGATAATTTGTTCCACATCAAATGCAGGAAGACCAAGGTGCGTATGTTCTCGATATAAAGTCTGAAAGCCCCTTGACAGTAATTCGATATCAACAAGTTCTCTAATCAAACTTGTGGTCACCATCTGAAGGTTTGAGGCAAATATCTTTCTCTCAACTGCTTCAGCAATTTCTTGAGCAAGTTCAGGCTTGGCATTAATTTCCCTGATTAGCGACTGAACAATTCTTTCTCGATCCCAGTGATCCACTTCAGCTTTGGAAGAAGTAGATACCATAAGAGCGATATCAGTGCTGTCTTTTTCCTGTGATAGCTTGTCTATGACCGTTATTAAGTTTTTTGCTGCCATTTTTCTCCCCCTTTACTACTATATATTGTTGTATATATAGTTTATATAGCACAAGATATTGCGCCAGATAATTTTATTTGTCAAGAAAATTTTTTTAATT
>CALIRS010000023.1 GCA_938042205.1 uncultured bacterium
AAGGTTCCATCGATTCCAACAAATCCTTTTATTTTCTCAAGTTCATCACGAATTTTCGCTCTATTAGCACCTGCTTTCGGAAGAACCTCTTTAAGTATCAGTAAAGCATCATAAGCGTGTCCGGCAAAAGTATTAGGAGGCTCGTTATATTTTTCCTCGTAATCGGAAACAAAACTTCCAATAACTTCTTTTTGGGGATCATCAGCTGTAAGTTCATCTGGAAGAAGAATTTTGCCCGCGGGGAAAATGACACCATTTGCAGCCTCACCAGCTAGCTCGATGAATTTCATGTTAGCAATTCCATGACTTCCAAAGTATGGAATGTCCATACCTAACTGCTTCATTGTTTTAGCAGCAATCGCTGGCACTGGGTTAGTACCCCAGACTATCAGCGCATCAGGAGACTTGTTCTTAATTTTAGTGAGCTGGGCTGTTACGTCCGGAGCATTTGTTTCATACTTTTCCACTGATACGACTTCCAGGCCAAAATCTGAAGCTCTTCTTTGAATCTCATCTGCCCCGCTCTGACCAAATGGATTTGAATCATGAAGGATAGCTACTTTCTTCACATCCCCCCTGTTTTTTATGTATGTAAGTATCTTCTCTACAGCAACTGCATCTTTGGGAGGCATTCTGAATATCCATTCGAAATCAGTGGCGGTTATAGAGTTTGCTGCGGAAAGACAGAGTAGAGGCACTTTCTCTTCATTAACAATCTCTTTGATTGCCAGGCTGCAAGGAGAAACGCTTGACCCTATAAGTGCCACCACCTTTTCTTCCTGAATCAGCTTCCTTGCTGCTTGAGATGCTTTAGATGGATTTGTTTCGTCGTCTTCAATACTCAGCTCTATTGGCGCTCCGTCGATACCACCTTCTTTATTGATTTTTTCCACCAGCATGTTAAGTGAGTTTCGCTCAGGAATACCTATCGGACTTCCCGCTCCAGAGAGTGAGAGAATGGCACCGATCTTAATCGGTTCTTTCTTTTCAGGCCTCTTTACCTCCTCCTTTTTTTGACAGGAAACATTTGTCAGAAAAGAGACAAAAAGTAGAAGAATTAGTACTAAAACCGTTAGTCTTTTCATGACCCACCCCTTTCGAAGATATTTTGTTAGATTATATGAGTAAGAATTTATCGTTTCAATAAATATGCAAAAATTTCCAAAAATATGCAGACAATCTTACAGTCTGTGAATTTCTTCCTCTTCAAGGACGGGAATGCCTGCCTTTTTTAATAATTCTATCCCCTTTTCATTGTCATCAAGTGAGAAAGCCACTTTTGTCTCGGCTACCATATATAAATATTCAACACTGATGTTTGCCGATGCCAGAATTGCCAGTACCTCAGCCAGACCCCCGGGTCGATCAGGAACTGCTACCACAACTACTTCAGATTCTGATACCGTAAAGCCAGCTTCTCTTAAAACTTTCTTAGCTATTTCAGCATTTGGTACAATCAATCTAAAAATTCCAAAATCAGCCATATCAGCAATAGAAAATCCCCTAATGTTTATTCCTGCTTTGCCAAGAAGATGGCATATTTCATAAAGCCTTCCCCTTTTGTTTTCCATAAACACATTCAATTGAGGAATCATTTCACTTCACCTCTTTGTTCTTTAAGACCGAAAAGGAAAGAGTGTCATTTTTGCTTCACCTCAGTCAGGGCTGCTTTTTTGCCAAGGAAAAAAGCTTTTTGGTTAATATCCATAAATTTGCCTCGAAACCTCTCTTTAATAGATATAAGCCAGTCTTCTTCAGGAAATGACTCGAATACTGAAAAAGCTCCTATCATGACAATATTGGCACATCTTTCCGTCCCGGCATCTCTTGCTAATTCGAGGGCATTAATAAAAATCGCACTCCCATATTTTTTATAAATCTTTTCTGGATTCTCTGGATATTCTGAAAAACCAGCACTTACCGTGTAAGGTAACCTTTTTTCGGTACTTACAATTGACATCCCGCCCTTTTTTAAATAATGAAGCCAGCGTAAACCCTCAATGTACTCCAGTGAAATTATAAAGTCACAGTCTCCTTCAGGAATAAGAGGTGAAAAGACTTTTTTCCCATACCTGACCATTGAATGAACTGCGCCTCCTCTTTGAGCCATTCCGTGAGTTTCTGCAATCCGAACATTGAGTCCAGATTTTATAGCAGTCATTGCAATTACCTCTGAGGCTGCAATGTTTCCCTGCCCGCCAACCCCTGCAATTATCAAGTTAGATTGTGAGTAATTATCCATCAGTTTTTTCCTTCACAAGATGAATTGCATCAAAACGACATAGAAACTCGCACGCACCACAACCAGTGCACATATAACTCTCAATTTCTGCTTTATCACCTTTTTTAGAAATTGCAGGACAACCTAAACGTAGACACACCCAGCAACCGGTACATTTTTCCTCATCAATATAATAAGGAGGTTTCTTTTTCTTCTCAATCAGCACACAGGGACGTCTCACTATAACCAGACTTACACCATCAAACTCGATGGCTTCCCTGAGTGCCTTTTCAGTTTCTTTCATATTATAAGGATCAACCACTGCTATATATTTCACGCCAATTGCTTTCGCTAATTTTTCAAAATCAAGCTCAACAGTTTTTTCTCCTTTAAGTGTTACGCCAGTTCCTGGATGGTCCTGGTGCCCGGTCATAGCAGTGGTGCGATTGTCAAGAATAATAATGGTGCTTTTTCCATTATTATAGACCGCGTTTACGAGCCCTGTGATTCCTGAATGAACAAATGTAGAGTCACCAATTACCGCTACTACTTTCTTTTTACTTTCCTCTGGCTGAACTTTTTCAAAACCATGCGCTTCCCCGATACTTGCTCCCATACAAACGCAGGTATCCATAGCACTTAGCGGTGGATTTACAGCCAGAGTATAACATCCGATATCACCCGTCACTATGGCTCTCATTTTTTTAAGGACATAAAAAAGATTACGATGTCCACAACCTGCGCAAAGCACTGGTGGTCTCTCAGGAATTTTTTCAACTCTTTCGCTCGATGTCCAGCCAATAGCATAGCTCTTTTGTTTAAGAGAAGTCATAGCTTTGATAATGCCATCAGCCACTATTCCTGGAGTAAGCTCCCCATCAGCAGGAAAGAATTCCTTGCCATAACAGTTTATACCAAGAGATTTAATTTCTGTTTCCATGATAGAATCAAGCTCCTCAACTACAAGTAGTAATTCCACCTCCTGTGCTAATTTTCTTATCAGTTTTTCAGGAAGTGGGTATGAAAAGCCAATTTTTAATACTGAAGCTTCCGGGAAACACTCCTTTATATACAGATAAGCTGGCCCTGAAGTTACTATCCCTACTTCATGACTGTTCAATTCAATAAAGTTAAAATCTGTACTTTCAGAATATTCTTTGATTCTTCTAACTCTTATAAGAAGATCTTTCTTTCTCTTACGCGCATTGGAGGGTACCATGACGTACTTTTCTGCTGATCTTACAAATAAGGGTTCTCTGTCTTTTCTTAAACCTTCAATGCTCATATTTTGCCTGGAGTGTGCTACCCTGGTAGTTGTTCTGAAAAGAACGGGAATATCAAATCTTTCACTAACTTCAAATGCCTCCTTTATCATTAAATAGGCTTCTTGCGGGTCAGATGGTTCAAACATTGGAGCATAGGAAAGTCGAGCATAATGGCGATTATCCTGCTCATTTTGTGAACTGTGCATTCCGGGATCATCAGCGCTCACAATCACAAGCCCGCCATTAACCCCCGTATAAACAGCAGTTACAAACGGGTCTGAAGCAACATTTAATCCAACATGTTTCATAGTCGAGAGTGCACGATATCCTGCAAAACTGGCACCCAGCGCCACTTCCACAGCTACCTTTTCATTAGGACACCATTCAGCATAAACGCCTGGATAGAGAACGAGGTTTTCAAGAATTTCTGTTGCTGGAGTACCCGGATATCCAGTTCCAAGCGATACGTTAGCTTCAAAAGCGCCCGCAGCTATCGCTTCATTTCCCGAAAAAAGCCCTAATCCTTTTTGAGAACCGACTTTTACCAAACTACGACGCCACCATTTCTTTACAAATTTATATTCAAAACACCAAGTTTATTAAAAAAGAGATTTTATATAGAAGGCAACTTAAAAACAACTGTTTGACCACCTAAAACGTGTTCTCCTTCGTTTACCACTGGTTGAGCACTCACGTCACCAATAAACATATCTACTTGAGAGCCCCTCCTGATAAAAGCTATTTTTTGACCCATAGCTACTTGATCTCCAACTTTCAAATAACAATCGATCTTATTAACGAATTTGTCAGCTATTTCCACCAGCACTATTTTCCTTTTTCCGTCATCTATGATTATCGTGTTAC
>CALIRS010000024.1 GCA_938042205.1 uncultured bacterium
GGTGAGTGCTATGAAGATTATTGAATCAATGGAGCCTGTAAGAAGAGGTCTTTATACAGGAAGTCTGGGTTTTATTGGTTTTAACGGGAATGCGGAATTTAATATTGTTATCAGAACAATTCTATTGAAAGGAGACAAAGCCTACCTTAATGTTGGTGGTGGAGTTACCATCGATTCTGACCCTGAAAAGGAATATATTGAAACGCTGGATAAAGCAAAAGCAATGTTTATGGCACTTGGAATCAAGAGTGAGTTAAATGATAGGTTTTAAATTTGACTTTCAGAAAGAAAAGATTTTTGAGATAAAAAATCTTCAAGATTTTCCAGCTGGGCTTTTCTCTCCATATCTAAAAGGAATTTTCGAAACAATCCTTGTGCTAAGAGGAAAGCCAGTTCTTTTAGAGAGACATCTTAACAGACTTTATACTTCTGCCAGATATTTTTCCATTCCGCTGCCTGAGGAAGGTGCTGTTAAAAAGCTGGTGACGAAAGAAGCATCTACTTTAAAATTGGAAAAGGGTGCGCTCAGACTTACTGTTCAGCTAAATGAGCCTTTCAATGAAACTTATATTCTTGTTTCGAAAAAAGAATATCCTTACAGAGAAGAGATGTTTTTAAAAGGAAGAAGCGCTTGTTTTTCAATGTGGAAACGTGATTCTGACAATCCTCTTTACAGGCATAAAATTGTTCAGCAAATTGAGAATAAAATTGCCAGGGAATTCGCTGAGGTTTCAGGTTACGATGATTGCTTGTTTGTAAACTTAAAAGGCAATGTTACTGAAGCTACTTCGGCAAACATTTTCGTCTTTAAGGACGGATTTCTTAAGACTCCGCAAGAGTCAGAAGGTGTTTTAAAAGGAATCACCAGGGACGTAGTTGTTGAACTCTGCAATTCTTCTGGAGAGATAGAGGTTAAAGAAGCACCCGTGAGTACTGATGAGTTAGTGTCAGCAGAAGAAGTATTTTTGACAAATTCCTTGATGGGGTTAATGCCGGTGATTTCAATTGAGCGAAGAGAGATTGGCAGTGGTGTGGTGGGATCTTTAACAAAAAAGTTGTCAAAACAGGTGTGGAATCACTTTCTAAAAGACATAAGGTAAAAAAAGTTGTTGACATCTTTCAGGGATTCTGGTAAAAGATACAAACTGTCTTTGAAATGGTTGCCGGAGACAGCAGGTGCTTGTGTTAGAGCTTAATATCCTGCCGAGGCAGAGAGATGTTGATATCCGAAGTTTAGATCAGCCTCCTGCCAGCAGGGGGCTTAATTTTTCGGAGGACAGAATGCCTAGCCAGAAGAACATAAAGATAGTTGAAGAGACAAAAAAGATGTTTGAGGAATCTGAGGGTTTTGTGCTTACAGAATATAGAGGCTTGACGGTCTCCGAGATCACTAATCTGAGAAAAAAACTTCGAGAGGACAGTTGTGAGTACAGAGTGGTCAAAAATACACTGTTAAAGCTTGCTCTTCAAGAGCTGGGCTATCCTGATTTCGACAATTATCTTGCTGGTCCAACTGCAGTTGCGGTTGCCAGAGAAGATGTCATCAAGCTCGCTAAAGACCTGGTAGATTTTTCGAAAGAAAAAGAAAAACTTGTTGTCAAAGCAGGGTATATTGATGGGCAGGTTTTATCTTCCGAAGATATTAAAAGAATAGCGAGACTTCCTTCAAGAGAAGAGCTGGTTGGGAAAATACTTGGCTCGCTCAAATCGCCGCTTTATCGTCTTGCGAATGTGATGGTAGCCCCAGCAAGGAGTCTTGTAGTTGCCCTTTCAGAGGTCGCAAAGCAAAAGGAAGCAACTTCTTAAATGAAGTAAAATAATAAAAGGAGGAGAGATGGCAAGCAAAAAGTCAACTGTCGATGAAGTATTTGAAAGCATTAAGAGTATGACCGTTCTGGAGGTTTCAGAACTCGTTAAGAAACTCGAGGAGGAATTTGGTGTTTCTGCTGCTGCGCCTGTGGCTGTGGCGGCACCTGCGGCTGCCGCTGAAGCAGCTCCAGCAGAAGAAGAAAAAACTTCTTTTGATGTGGTTCTTCTTGAAGCCGGCAATAATAAGATTCAGGTTATTAAAGTAGTCCGACAGGTTACCAACCTTGGACTTAAAGAAGCAAAAGAACTTGTTGATAATGCTCCAAAGCCGGTGAAAGAAGGGATTCCTAAGGGAGAAGCGGAAGAGGTTAAAAAAGCTCTCGAAGAAGCTGGTGCAAAAGTAGAAGTTAAATAATGCAATTTAATAACCTTCTAAGAAAAACGAAAAGAAAAGCCAGCAAAGATATCATTGACTCTTTATATGTTGAGTCGTAAAATATATCTTTTGCTCAATCTACTCAATCAATTCCGGGGGAGTGATATATGTGCCCATAGCCTCAAATATTAGAAGGAGGCATTCTTTTGCAAAAATCCCTCAAATATTAAGCGTACCACATCTTCTTGATATTCAGAAAAAGTCATTTGAGTGGCTTGTGAATGAGGGATTAAGAGAAGTTTTTAATGAAGTAAGTCCCATAAGAGATTATTCAGAAAGCTATGAACTTCATTTTCTTGACTATCACTTTGGGGAAGCAAAGTTCTCCGAAAGAGAGTGTAAAGAAAAGGATTTGAGCTATTCACGTCCTCTTTTTGTTGATCTTGAGTTTGTTAATAAGGAAACCGGGGAGTCCAAGGAAGAAAGCGAGGTCTTTATGGGGGATTTCCCGTGGATGACCGAGAAAGGTACCTTTATCATTAATGGGACTGAAAGAGTAGTTGTTTCGCAATTAATTCGGTCATCGGGTGTCTATTTTAGCAGTGAATTTGAAAAACAGACCGGGCGCATGATATTTGGAGCTAAGATTATACCTGGAAGAGGGGCATGGCTGGAATTTGAAATAGACCGGGATGAGGTTGTTAATGTTCGAATTGATAGAAGAAGGAAGTTGCCTGTTTCGTTGCTTTTCACATCACTCGGCTTTAGAACAGCCTCTTCACTTATTGGAGTCGAACCAGGTTCGAAAAGAGAAGCACTTTTACGCCAGCGTTTTGAGGAAATAAGCGTAGATGGACCTCTCGCAATTACCCTTGATAAGGATTCAATTCTTACCGAGACTCGAGAAGATCTCAGGCAGGCGGAAGCTCTAAAAGAAATATATCGGAAAATGCGTCCTGGTGAAGTAGTTACTGAAGAAAGTGCTCGAAACTACTTTGAAGCGCTCTTTTTTGATCCTGATCGCTATGACTTGGCAAAGGTTGGCAGGTATAAAATAAACAAGAGGCTGGGGTTAAACATAGACCCATCGCTGACTATTCTTTGTCCTGAAGATATTCTGGAAACAGTGGCTTATTTGATTCGTCTTTTTGAGGGCGATCCTAAAGCTCGGGTTGATGATATTGACCATCTGGGAAATAGAAGAGTGAGAACAGTGGGCGAATTGATTCAAAACCAGTTCAGAATCGGTCTCACCAGAATGGAGAGAAACATTCGAGAGAGAATGGTCATAGATCCTGAAAATATTACCCCCGGGCATTTAATAAACGTTAGACCGCTTACAGCTGCGTTAAAGGAATTTTTTGGATCCAGCCAGCTTTCTCAATTCATGGATCAAACCAACTCTCTTTCCGGTCTTACTCACAGAAGAAGACTTTCTGCTCTTGGCCCGGGTGGACTTTCACGTGAAAGAGCAGGATTTGAGGTTCGTGACGTCCACTCCTCACATTATGGAAGGATGTGTCCGATTGAAACGCCCGAAGGTCCGAATATCGGTCTTATTACTTCTTTAGCTACCTACGCCAGGGTAAATGAGTTTGGATTTATTGAAACACCCTACCGTAAGGTAGAAAAAGGAAGGGTTACCGAAAAAGTAGAGTTTCTTACTGCTGACGAAGAAGACAATGTTATTATTGCCCAGGCAAATGCACCTTATGATCGAAAAAATGGAAAGTTTCTTTCAGATCAGATCCTGTGCCGTAAGCGAGGAAGCATTGAATTTGCGCGTCCTGAAGAAATTGATTATATAGACCTTTCGCCAATGCAAATAGTATCAGTGTCTGCAGCACTGATTCCTTTTCTTGAACATAATGATGCTAACCGAGCACTTATGGGCGCTAATATGCAACGCCAGGCGGTTCCTCTCATTAAGCCAGATGCTCCTTTGATAGGCACAGGTCTTGAGCATCGAGCAGTGGTTGATACCGGTGATGTTGTTCTTGCAGAGGAAAAAGGCACAGTAACCTATGTTTCCAGTGAAAAAATAATTGTTCAACCTGAAGAAAAAAATAAGCCCCCTCATGTTTACAGTCTAATCAAATTTGAAAGAACAAATCAGGGCACCTGTTACAGGCAGCGTCCATATGTGCGTGTTGGTGATAAAGTGAGAACAGGGGATGTACTTGCTGACGGACCCTGTTCAGACGGTGGCGAGCTTGCTTTGGGGAAAAACCTTCTGGTGGCTTTTATGCCCTGGGAAGGTTACAACTATGAAGATGCTATTATTATCAGTGAAAGACTGGTTAAAGAAGACGTACTAACTTCCATCCATATTGAAGAGTATGAAATTGAAGCCAGAGAAACGAAGCTTGGACTCGAAGATATAACCAGGGAAATTCCAGGTATTGCAGAGGATGCTCTTTCACATCTTGATGAAGATGGAATAGTACGTATTGGAGCTGAGGTAGGACCAAACGATATCCTGGTAGGCAAAGTTACTCCTCGTGGAGAAAATGAGCTTACACCCGAGGAAAAGCTGTTAAGAGCAATCTTTGGTGAAAAAGCAAGAGAAGTAAGAGACACCTCCTTGCGAGTTCCGCATGGTGAAGGCGGTAAAGTTATCGATGTCAAAGTCTTCTCTCGAGAAAACGGTGATGAACTTCTACCTGGAGTTCACATGCTGGTCAGAGTTTACGTTGCTCAGATTAGAAAGATCTCTATTGGCGATAAGCTTGCAGGACGTCACGGCAACAAAGGTGTCATCTCAAAAATCGTTCCAGAGGAAGACATGCCTTTTATGGAAGATGGCACCCCGGTTGACATTATCCTTAACCCTCTTGGAGTTCCTTCCCGGATGAATGTGGGACAAATTCTTGAAACCCACCTTGGGTGGGCTGCTGCTATGGGATTTGACTCGAAGGGTAAAAAAGAACCTGTATACGTGGAAACCCCTGTCTTTCACGGTGCTTCAGAAGAAGAAATCAAAGTCGCTATGAGAAAAGCAGGAATTTCTGAAACCGGAAAAGCAATTTTATATGATGGAAAAACAGGTGAGCCTTTCGAAAATCCGATAACCGTTGGTTACATTTATATTCTGAAATTAATTCATATGGTCGATGATAAGATTCATGCCAGGTCAATTGGACCTTATTCTCTGGTAACCAGGCAACCGCTTGGAGGAAAAGCACAGTTCGGTGGGCAACGTTTCGGAGAAATGGAAGTCTGGGCACTTGAAGCTTATGGTGCTGCTAATACACTTCAGGAAATGCTTACTATCAAGTCTGACGATGTCTCAGGTCGAGTAAAAGCTTATGAGGCAATAGTTAAAGGTGAGAACATTCCAGAGTTTGCCATCCCAGAATCATTTAAAGTTCTGGTTAAGGAGATGCAAAGCCTCTGTCTCAACGTCCAGGTATTTAATGAAAAAAATGAGGCTTTGAAACTTGAAGGAGAAGAAGAGGAGCCTTCAAGAGCCCGAATTGAAAAATTAGGATTTGAGCTTAAAGAAGAAGTTATTCCTTCGGAAATAGAGCTTCTGGGTGAATCATTTACACCTGAAGAACAGGTGAGTGAAGACGAGTAAAAAGGGGAGGTTCAGCTTTGGCTGATATCAATGAAATTTCCTATGTAAGGATAGGTTTAGCTTCACCTTCTGATATCCGCAGATGGTCACACGGTGAGGTTAAAAGACCTGAAACCATAAATTACAGGCAACTGAAGCCTGAACCAGACGGGCTTTTTTGCCAGAAAATATTTGGTCCCGTAAAGGATTACGAGTGCCGATGTGGGAGATATAAGAAACCCCGCTTCAAAGGGATGGTTTGCGAGCATTGCAGTGTTGAAATTACCACTTCAAAAGTGAGACGCGAGAGGATGGGTCATATTGAACTGGCTGCACCCGTTGCCCATATATGGTTTTTTAAAGGAGTTCCTTCAAGAATTGCTTACATGCTTGATCTTTCTTCAAAGGATGTTGAAAGAGTCATTTACTTTGCCAGTCACATCATTCTCAAAGTGGATGAAGAAAAGCGGAGTCAGGACATTCAAGTCTTAAGAAATAAGCTTGAAGATGATATTCGTGAACTTGATAGGCTACTTAGTGAAGAGACGGAAAAAATTAAGGAAGATATAAATAGCCGGATGGAAGAGCTTGAAAAGCGTCTTCAGGCAGTCGAAGACCGAAAAGAGACTTCTAAGATTAGAAACGAGAAAAAGAAACTTGAAAGAGAGCTAAGGCGACGCACTATTGATCTTACAAAACGGATAGACAAAGAAAAGCAACATTTGAAAAAAGTTTTTGAGACTTTCGAAAAGATAAAACCGAAGCAGCTAATAAGCGATGATGAAGTCTATCGAGATATGCTGGGGCGCTTTGGTGATTACTTCAAAGGTGGCATAGGCGCTGCAGCTCTCAAAGAATTACTCTCGGAAATGAATCTCGAAGAAGAAGTCAAGCAACTTAAGGAGACTATCAAAACTTCGCGGGGGCAGAAAAAAACTCGTGCTATTAAGAGATTAAAGATTGTCAACAGTTTTTTGAAAAGTGGTAACCGTCCTGAGTGGATGATACTTGAGGTTATTCCGGTGCTTCCCCCTGACTTAAGGCCGATGGTGCAGCTGGATGGCGGAAGATTTGCTTCATCTGATTTGAATGATCTCTACAGAAGAGTTATTAACAGGAATGAAAGGTTGAAGAGGCTTCTTGACCTTGGAGCTCCTGAAATAATTGTAAACAATGAAAAGAGGATGCTTCAGGAAGCGGTTGATTCTTTGTTTGACAATTCACGACGCACCCGACCGGTTACAGGAACCAACAACAGGCCACTCAAATCGCTTTCCGATATGCTTAAAGGAAAACAGGGGCGCTTCAGGCAAAACCTTCTTGGTAAAAGGGTTGACTACTCCGGGCGTTCAGTGATTGTAGTAGGACCTGAAGTTAAAATGCATCAATGCGGTCTTCCTAAATTGATTGCTCTGGAACTCTTCAAGCCATTTGTGATGCGAAGATTAGTTGAGCTTAACCACGCCCCTAACATAAAGAGTGCTAAGAGAATGATTGAACGTCAGCACTCAGTTGTCTTGGACGTTCTTGAGGAAGTTATTAGAGATAATGCAGTACTCCTTAACAGAGCCCCGACTCTTCACAGGCTTGGTATTCAGGCTTTCGAACCTAAATTGATAGAGGGCAAAGCTATTCAAATACATCCTTTAGTCTGCCCGCCATTTAATGCTGATTTTGACGGTGACCAGATGGCTGTTCACCTGCCGCTTTCTGTAAAAGCCCAGGCAGAGTCAAGGATTCTTATGCTGTCAAGTAATAATATTCTTTCTCCGGCAAACGGTAGACCAATAGTTTCGCCAACGCAGGATATGATTTTAGGAATCTACTGGTTAACTGCGAATCCTGCAGAAGATGTGAAGGAGAAAGGAGAGGGTAAGTATTTCGCCAGCATTGACGAGGCAATGTATGCATTTGAGAACGGAGAGATTTCTGTCAGAGCCAGAATAAAAGTAAGAATGAATGAAAGGGGAATAAATGGCCTTTATGAAACTTCCATAGGGAGAATTATTTTCAATCGTGCCTTACCTGAGGACTGGCCCTTCATAAATAGTGAAGTTGTAAAAAATGATCTCAGTTCTCTAATAGAGCAATTTACAAGGAAATACAGCAATGCCAAGGTAGCGGAAATTCTTGATAACTTAAAAGAGCTTGGCTTTAGGTATGCTACCAAACCCGGGATAACGATTGCCATGGATGAGATGAGTATTCCTGAGAACAAGTGGGACATTATTAATAAAGCGGAAGAAAAGGCTTCTGAAATTGAAAAGATGTATCAGGATGGGCTGATTACAGAGGAAGAAAGGCATCAAAAAATAATTGAACTCTGGACAAAAGCAACTGAAGATGTTAAAGAAGCCATGACTGGACAGTTTGAAAAATTCAATCCTCTTTATGTGATGGCCTATTCGGGCGCACGAGGGAGCCTCACCCAGATATACCAGCTTGCTGGAATGAGAGGTCTGGTAGCAAATCCGAAGGGTGAAATCATTGACCATCCAATCACTTCGAACTTTCGCGAAGGTCTTTCAGTGCTGGAATATTTTTCATCCACTCATGGTGCCCGGAAAGGTCTGGCAGATACAGCATTAAGAACTGCTGACTCTGGTTATCTTACGAGAAGACTGGTGGATGTCTGTCAGGATGTAATTGTCAGAGAAGAAGATTGTGGAACTACTGCAGGTCGTCCGATAAGAATATTTGATCAAGAAGGAAAACCGAGAAGGGGAATCATAGGTCGACTTGCTTTAAGAGAAGTAGTTGATCCAAAGACCGGAGAGGTATTGGTCGAAGCAAATCAGATAATAAATGAAGAAGTCGCTGAGAAAATTTATTTCTCCGGTTTGGAAGAGATTCAGGTGAGAAGTCCTTTGTCTTGCCGTTCACGATATGGCGTTTGTCAAAGTTGTTATGGCTGGAGTCTTGCTGACAGAAGGCTGGTGGAAATCGGAGAAGCAGTTGGCATAATTGCAGCTCAGTCGATTGGTGAACCTGGTACCCAGCTAACCATGCGTACCTTCCATACTGGTGGAATTGCGGGTGAAGACATCACTCATGGGCTGCCTCGAGTGGTTGAGCTATTTGAAGCCAGGAAGCCCAAAGGTCAAGCAATACTGGCAGATGTTTCAGGAACATTGCGCGTAATTGAGAATGATCGCGAAAGAAAATTGGTAATTATAGGTGATGATGGTAAGGAATATGAGCATGTAATTTCAAGACGCGCAAGAGTCAGGTTTAATGATGGAGAAAAAGTAAAAGCGGGAGAGCAACTAACAGAAGGCGCCCTTAACCCCCATGACCTTCTTAGAGTTAAGGGCATTCTGGACGTAGAGCTTTATCTAGTAGAGCAGGTTCAGGAAGTATATAAATCTCAGGGTGTTGAAATTGATGATAAGCACATTGAAATAGTGGTGCGTCAGATGCTAAGAAGAGTAAGTATTCAGAGTTCTGGAGATACCGACTTTTTACCCGGACAATTAGTTGATAAGCTTGATCTGGAAGCAGTAAATACAGAAATGAAGAAAAAAGGTAAAAGACCGGCTACTTCGAAACCGGTGCTTATGGGTATTACTAAGGCAGCATTAGCGACTGAAAGTTTCCTTTCAGCAGCGTCTTTTCAGGAAACCACCAGAGTCCTGACTGAAGCAGCTATCGCTGGTAAAACGGATCATCTCTTAGGGCTTAAGGAGAATGTCATCATTGGAAAGCTAATACCTGCTGGTACTGGTATGCCAATCCATTATTCATATGGGCCTGAGTTCATAAAGGGATTAGAA
>CALIRS010000025.1 GCA_938042205.1 uncultured bacterium
CTATTTATAAGACGAAATGACGTGAAACGCTATGTTTTTGATAAATATTTTCTAAATTCAAACTTCCCTTGAATCTTGCATTTCAAATATCTTCCCAAGAAACCTGACAGTTCTTGTCAACGATCTGTGAGAAGCTGAAGAATAAAAAAGAATAGCGTCCTTTTCCGTGTCAATATCGATTAGCTCAGGAAGAAATTTTATTAAAAGATTTCTCTTTTTTGCCCTGTCGACAGTAGCTGAAAATACCTTCTCGGTTCCCCAGGGGATATCAATAAAAAGCTCTGGATAAAAGTTTTTCAAGCCTATTAAATAATATCCGCCATCTGTGGAGGGACCAATTACCAGATCGCAGTTCTCTAAATTCTCGAGTGCTCGAGTTATTAATGACGAAGTTAAAGCTGGAGTATCAGTATCAATAAGAACTAAAGCTTCTCTGGTGAGATCAAATGATTTCAAAACAGAAAGAATCCGCTGCCCAAGGTCACTTCCTTCCTGTGGAATGAACTTGACTTTTTCTTTGAGACTTTCTGGAATAAGATCATCGATTACTTTCCTGTCTTCGAATGGATAACAGGCAATATAAATATCTACCCTCTCAAGCCTGGAAAGTTCATCTAACCGATCCTTAAGCAGGCAGCTGTAAAAAGTTAACGCTCCTTCTTCACCAAGCCAGGGGATAAGTCTTGTTTTTACTTCCCCTTTAACTGGCACTTTAGCCATCAAAACAACCATTCCCAACATAACAGGGGTAACAGGGGTCAGGTCTTGAATTGTGAATTTCGCATGTCAGACGCATAATAACAAGGGAAGATTTTCATTTTTAATCTTTATTTATACAATTCTCAAAATGTAAAAATTCAAGATCTGATCCCTTTCACCCCTTTCATGAGATGGACGTAGGTAGCGATACCATTTCTCGTGATAAGTCCGACTATCTTATCATTCTCCGTAACTATGATTCTTCCCTTGCCCTCCCTGGCCATCACTTCAAGAGCACTAAAAGCGTCGTTTTCAGGTGAAATTTCACTTTCTTTCCTGTGGGGAGCTACAACTTTTTCCACCTTTACCCTTCCCCAATCACTTCTGGGAACATCTTTAACCTCTTTTAAAGTTACAAACCCTTTGAGTTCATCATCTTTTTTTACCGGAAAACCACCATATCCATACCTCAGGAAATATTCGTTTACTGCTTCCTCTATAGTGATAGATGGGTCTAACCAGACAATGTCTTTCACCATAATGTCCCTTACTTTCACACCTGATAGGATTTCTTGAAGAGTAGATTGCTGGTAGCTTGCCTGAGCTGCCGAGAAGAGAAACCAGCCGATAAGCATCATCCATAAACCCGACGGAATTCCATATAAAAGAGAAAACAGACCAAAAACCATAAAGAAAATGGCAACTGCCTGACCGACGCTTGACGCTTTCTGTGTGGCATAAAAGTAGTTCTTCTTTCTCGCCCAGAGAGCAGATCTGAGAACCCTTCCGCCATCCATTGGAAAACCAGGTAGTAGGTTGAAAAAAGCAAGTAATAGGTTAATAAATGCTAAATAAGAAAAAAGAGCATCCAGTATTCCGCCTGAGATAAATGAAAGGGAGAAAAAAATAACTGACAGAAGAATGCTTGATAGCGGACCAGCAATAGCGATTTTAAACTCAGACAAAGGTTCGGAGGGCTCTCCTCTCATCTGCGCCACTCCGCCAAAAATGAACAGAGTAATTCTTTCAATGTAAATTCTATGCTTCCTGGCAACAAAAGAATGAGATAGTTCATGGAAAGCAACAGAAATGAATAAAAGAAAGGTTGCTACAGCACCAACCATCCAGCTGGAAACAGTGGACAGCTCAGGCACCACTCTTGGAAAATAATATGTTGAAAGCGACCAGGTGATCAGCCCAAAAATGATTAGCCATGAGAAATGAATATGGATAGGAATTCCCATTATTCTCCCAATTCTCCAGCTATCCACAAAAAATGACCTGTTCATATTTTCTCCTTAAGATTATCTAACTTAGATTTTAACAGAACAGGATTCTCTGTTTTGGCTCAAACAACGTTAATAATATCCCAAAATGAACTCAAGTTTCTTTTGAGGAAAGCCGATAAAACAAAAGTAAAAGCCGCCCGATAAAGGCAAAACCCTCGCGAGGGGTGACGCAAAGCCACAGGTCCCTCGTGGACAACCGGGTTGCCGAAGGCGAAATAAGTATTCGTTTGTTTCGCCTTACCAGCAGAAGTATGCGGATTTTTTTCTGGAGGGGAAATTTTCTAAAAGGGAAGTGAGCAAAATTGAAGAGTTTTCCCCGCAATCTTCAGATCCCTTATTCTAAAAAAATTACCCTAAAAACTTCGCTTTTTGTTCTGCTTACACTTGCGTTAACAATTGCTTTTTTTACTTCAAGCTGGGCTAAAACTCCAGGCTATCAAAAATCACAGTTCGTTTATGAAAAGGGCTACTCTCCTGATCAATTCCTGGTGAAATTCAAACCAGGCATTGCAGCCGAAACCAGACATTCTATTAATGTTAAGCACGGTGTTAAGGAAAAAGACTTCATAAGTGATATTAATGTCCATATTCTTACGGTCCCTCGCACAAAGACTGTCAAAGAGATGATAAATGTTTACCGTAAAAACCCGAATGTCGATTACGCTGAACCTGATTATATCTTGGAAACTTTATTGACCCCAAACGATCCCTGCTATCCAGGACAATGGGGTTTGCCTGCTGTTTCAGCACCAGTAGGTTGGGATGTTACCACTGGAAATGCTTCAGTTATCGTTGCTGTAGTTGACAGCGGGGTGGATTCTACTCATCCAGATTTACAGGGAAAGGTAATTGCGGGATATGATTTTGTAAATAACGACTCTGACCCTTCAGATGACAGAGGGCATGGTACAAAAGTGGCTGGAATTATTGCTGCTAACACTGATAACAGAGTTGGTATTGCAGGTATTAACTGGAACGGAAAGATACTTTCAGAAAAGGCTCTTGATCAGTATGGTTACGGTCTGAGCAGCAATATCGCCAAAGCAATTACTCATGCAACAGATAATGGTGCCAAAGTAATTAATTTAAGTCTTGGGGGAACTTCTAATAGCTCAACCTTAAAATCTGCTGTTGATTATGCCTATAACAAAGGTGTTACGCTTGTTGCCGCCGCTGGAAATAGTGGCGATAACACAATTTTTTATCCTGCAGGATATTCAAATGTAATTGCCGTGGGGTCCGTTAATATCGAACTTTTAAGATCCAGTTTCTCAAGCTATGGTCCCCACCTGGATGTTGTTGCTCCCGGGGAACTGATTTATACCACCAGACCAAACTCTGAATACGTGAGATCTACCGGAACTTCATTTTCGGCTCCATTTGTCTCAGCACTGGCATCGTTGCTGCTCTCTCTGAACCAGCAGCTAACTCCTTCACAAATTCAGGACATTATTCAGAAAACAGCTAAAGATGCGGGCGATCCGGGATGGGACCAATTCTATGGCTGGGGAATTATGAATATTGAGGCTTCTTTAAAAGCATCTTCAGAAAACGTTTCCTCTGGAAATGAAATTCAAGTTTCGGAACCTCAAACGCCAGCAGTTGAAGATATTGAGCCTCCAATGGTACGGATCCTTTACCCCTCATCCGGAATGCAGATTTCGGGGAAAATCTTAATCAAAGCCGATGCTTATGATAACGTTTCCGTTTCAAAAGTTAATTTTTATGTTGATGGCGCTTTTATAGGAAGTGTCAGTTCGGAGCCCTATGAAATTATCCTAAATACAAGAGGTATTGGAAATGGAATACACCTTATCTATACAGTAGCTCATGATGCATCGGGTAATACTTCGACTTCTGATATTGTTTCGGTTGAAGTTCTTAACCAGGCTAAAGGAAGAAAAAAGTAGAAGGGGAAAAGCCCGACCCTGAAGGGTCGGGCTTTTCCGGTACTTTCACTTCAACATCTTATGGCCAAACAGGGACAGGACAGGGATCATAAGGAATCACGTTTGCCCTGTTGTTATTTAAATCGTCAAAGATGTCCTGGTAGTCTTCGAGAGTTGTCCGCTGTGGATTTCCCGCTGGTGTTGAAGGGTAAGTTTTCAGTAACTCGTTTGCTTCATTTATTAAATCATTGATTGACTTCCAGGTATCGCCTACTACAATTCCGTAATCATCTCCAGTACCCGAAGGACAGATGTATTTGAGATTCAGGATAAGTGCTGCCATTTGAACTGACAGCATATAGGACATATTAGTAGCATCTGCAGCGAGGAGCCAGTTCCTGAGCTGAGTATAGTTTCCCGGGTCAAAAGCGTTACCCTCTTCACTTACCAGGTTATAACCAGCAAGAAGAGTTACCCACCCAGGGTTGGTATCAAGGATTTTCTTCCCGTTCTTATTTGACCAGAAACCAAGAGTCTTTCCGCATGTGAACTGGATTTCACAAACATTTCCAAAATATAAATCATCCACTGGAGAATCCTCTGGTAAATTAAAAATATAAGAATTACCAGGAGGATACGTTTGAATCCAATTTGAACCTGCTGGCGGTGGTTCCTCGCTCACCGTAAATGTCCCTACGCCAAGCTCAAAACTAAACAAACCTCCGGCACCCGTTAAAGTAGTATCTTCATAGTCACCCGTTATATTAATCTTCCAACCATTAAGTCCTGGTTCGTCGCTATCCCAGTTTCCATCTTTATCCCTGTCATAAAACTTCGCCCCAGAAACCAGTTCCATTTCTGGAAAACCACCTTCAGAAGGCGCAAAACAAAAATCAATATAGCTTAAATCTGCCCAGTAACCGGATGGATTTTTCGGGGCATGCAATCCAGTATCACTCATTACAGGAGGGTCATAATTGTAAATATTTGCTCCGAAACGACCGCCTTTAGCAACTACTTTCGTCACCGGAATAGTTGACCACCAATCGAACGCTTGTCCATCGGGAGTGTCATATACTGATACCGTTACTGTTCCAGTAAGCGTTGTACTATCATAAACAACCGTGAAGGGATAAGATATTGTTTCTCCATCACCTGGTGGTGGATCGATTCTAAAACAAGCAGGACCCAGCTTTGGATTTCCTGGATCCGGTTCCGGATTTACCAGTGCTGCATATGCAAAATAAACCGCACCTAAGAGAAGAAAGATAGTAAGAACTGAAACTGCCAGCTTGTAGTCTGTGCGCTTCACACGTTTTCACCTCCCTTCTGAGTTAATGATGTCCTACGTGTTTCCAATCAAAAAAATAATGGGTTTGAAGTTCTGCTTATGAACTAATCTAAGCTTTCAAAAGCATATTTTCTATCCCTCTTTCGAGTGATTTTTACATGTCACTAAATGGTTAACACATGCTAACCTTTTCGAAAAAAGAGCACCTCATTAACCAAGAACTCCTTCATAGTTATAACCAAGAAAATCTTAAACACCTAAGGGGGGCATTTGCTACAAATAGAGGCAAAAAGTGTAGTACTGAGATACCGCTCACCTTTATCAGGAAAAACTGTAACAATTGTGCAATGATTTACCTTACCCGAAAACTTCTTGTCTAAAAACTTTATCACTCCAGCTAAAGCCGCACCGCTGGACATTCCTACAAAAAGACCTTCTTCACGAGCCAGCCTTCGTGCCATTTCAAAAGACTCTGCGTCATTAACATAAAGTTTATCATCAAGAAAAAATTCATTATAAATAGATGGTACAATTGATTCATTCATGTTTTTAAGTCCTTGAATACGATGATTTTTGACCGGTTCAATGCCAATTATTTTTATATCCGGTAAGTTTTCTTTCAAATACTTACCTGTGCCCATCAATGTGCCCGTTGTCCCCATTCCAGCAATAAAATAATCTATGCTATCACCTAGCTGACTTATAATTTCTGGTCCGGTAGTTTCATAATGTGAAAGAACATTGGCAGGATTGGTGAACTGGTCGGGCATGAAGTAACGATCTGGTTCCACTTCTACAAGCGACTTCGCCCTGATAATGGCTCCGTCTGTTCTCTCATCCGCTGGTGTCAAAATAAGATCCGCCCCAAGTGCTTCAAGGATTCGCCTTCGCTCAACGGATACGCACTCAGGCATAAAAAGTCTAACTTTATATCCCTTAAGTGCACAGATCATCGCCAGAGCAATACCAGTATTGCCCGATGTTGGTTCGACTACTATTTTTTCTTTAGTAAGCATTCCATTTTCTTCTGCTTTCCTGATCATAAACAAAGCGGGTCTGTCTTTAACCGAACCACCCGGGTTTGCCCCCTCAAGCTTCGCAAAAATTCTTACCGAGGGATACTTTGGATTAAGCTTGCGTATTTCTATAAGCGGAGTATTGCCGATAGCGTTTAAAAGACTGTATTTATCTTCGCGCTCTACCATCTCCACCCCTTATCTCCTCCAAAGGCCGGATCTCAAATCACAAATTTTTTTAATCTAAGATCCTGACCCCATAAACCCCTCAACTCTTTCATGCTTTTCTTTTTAAAGACCAGATAGCCGCAATAAGAAATACGCTTGCAAAACCAACTAAAGCTGCAATATCTGTCCAGATTTTTTCTAATCCCCAGCCTCTAAGCATTACAGAACGACAGGCATTTACCGAATATGTTGGAGGTATAAGGTAGGAAGCAGGCCTTATCCATGAAGGTATCGCCTCCAGAGGCCAGAAAATTCCCGCAAGTAAAAACGTCGGCAATACTATAAACGGTAGAAATTGAATCGCCTGTGCTTCCCTTTTTGCTAAACTCGAAAGTAATATCCCTAAACTAAGACTAACGATTGCTAATAACGCAATTACTACAAAAGCAAGTATTATATTCCCAACTATCATTATGTTAAAAACTGTGATACCTATGGCAAGAAGTATTATAGTTTGTAATGTACCAATAATGCTGAAAGCAATTGCATACCCAAATACAATCTCCGCTTCTTTTAATGGTGTCGAAAGAAGCCTTTCCAGATTCCCTGATGTTCTTTCCCCAACAAATGTTATAAGTGTAAGGAGGGCGGTCAGGAAAAACACTACATACGACATAATCCCTGGCACAAAGAAATCCATAAACTCTGCATTCTCACCATAGATAGGGTTATCTGTATCCAATATAATCGGTGATTCACTTCCAGCTTTCCTCATTGTTTCTATGACTGCGTCGCTCACATTCTTTATGATTGCATTGGCTACATTTACATTACTTTTATCTAATTTCACCTTAATAATCGCATTCTTCAAGAAAGAAGGATTTCGAATTCTTTTATATAAATCCCTTGTGAAATGTTTCGGAAAGATGATTACTCCATACGCTTCACCATTTTCAACACGGTGAATCCCATCTTCAACGTCCTCGACATATTCTAAAGTCAGTATGTCATCTTTTAAGTTAGAAATAATATCCTTGGAAATGGATACGGTAATATTTGTTCCAGGGTCTCTAAACCCCTTATCATCATTGACTACCACCACTCGCACATCTCTCACGTCACCGCTAAATGCAATACCGAAAACAAACATTGCAATAACCGGTGCTACAAACATTAACGCAAGAGTTCTTTTGTCGTTTCTCAATTCCCTGAAGGTTCTCCTGGCAATACTTAGAGTCCTTCTAACACTCATGTCCTCGCGTTCCTTTTTGCAAAAATCAAGAAAGCTTCCTCCAGAGATTTAGTATTGGAGATTCGGATGATTTCTTCCGGAGTGCCTTCAGCAATAAGGTTTCCCTGCCTGAGCAGTCCAACTTTATCGCAACGTGCAGCTTCGTCCATATAATGTGTGGTAAGCAATATAGTTACACCCTTCTCTTTAATCAAACCAAAGTAATCCCAGAATGAAGCTCTCAGCTCAGGATCAATACCTACTGTTGGTTCGTCCAGTAAAAGAAGCTGAGGACTATGGACCATGCTGCATGCGAGTGAAACTCTATGCTTCATTCCACCACTTAAGTTTGAAACTAATTCGTCCTTCCATTTCTCCAGATTTATGAATCCAAGCAGTTCTTCTGTCCGTTCTGTGATTCTCTTTTTTGACAGCCCAAATATTTCACCATACAGTTCAATGTTTTGACGAACTGTAAGATTTAAGTAGAGCGCGGTATCCTGAGGCATGTATCCCACCTCTGATAATATGTCTTTATCAGGCATTCTTTCCCCAAGTACATATGCATCACCCTCAGTGGGTTTCAGAAGCCCTAATAAAAGTTTTATCAGGGTAGTTTTCCCGGCACCGTTAGGTCCCAGTAGTCCATAGACAACACTTTTTTCCACTCGTAGATTCAGACGACTGAGTGCCGTAAAAATTCCGTACCTTTTTGTCAGGTTTACTGTCTCAATGGCGTAAGGTAGAGATTCCATCTTCTGTCTCATATCTGTTCTTTAAAATTATATATCTGTTGTGGCTGTTAGCTATTGGTTATTTGCTGTATGGTGTGAATAGCTGGCAATTTGCTGTTGGTTGTAGATTTTGTTTGTAAGTCGTTAGTTAATAACGAGCGGCCAATAACTCACACCCATGATGGCGGAGGGAGAGGGATTTGAACCCCCGGCGGCTTTCACCGCTACGGTTTTCAAGACCGTCGCCTTCGTCCACTCGGCCATCCCTCCATCATTCAAGATACCTGAGAAAATATTCTTATTCAAGATTCGCTAAGCAAAAATGCCATTACCTTGAGCTTTTGACTGGCTTTATTCAAAATAAGATAATTATTTGCCAGTAATGACTGAAACCCGGAATAATGTATTTCATCAGCGTTTAAGAGCTTATTATCAGCTCACAAAGCCAAAAACAGTCTGGCTTCTGGTTTTTGTCGGCTTTGCTACTGGTGTTCTTCTTTATCCGGAAAGCAGTTTTTCTTTTTCAGTATTTGGAATTGGATTTCTGGCGTTGCTTCTCTCTGTAGCCGGAACAAATGCCGTTACTAACTGGATTGACCGCGATATAGACAGCATCATGGAAAGAACTTCAAAGAGGCCCCTTCCAAGAGGAGAACTTACCCCCAGAGCAGCTCTCTTATTCGGGCTTTCTACCTTTTCTTCTGGCTGTCTATTAACCGCTCTTATCTCCCCCAGATCCATTCTTTTTCTCATTCTCGGATTCTTATTTTCAGCCATCATCTACAACGGTTACCTTAAAAGACGTTCTCCACTTAACATCATTTTTGCGTCTCCGGCAGGAATGATGCCTGTTCTCTTTATGTGGCATTTTTTAGAGCAAAAATTAAACATGACTCCGTTACTTCTGGGATTTCTGGTAGTCCTCTGGACTCCCTCTCATATCTGGAGTCTGGCAATCTTTTTTGCCTCTGATTATGGAAAGGCAAAAATACCCATGTTGCCTCTTGTTGCTGGAGAAGCCTGGACAGCAAGAGTAATTGCATTTTTTAACCTGCTACTCGTTTTTGTCTCAAGCTGGCTTTCAGTGATTGATTTTTTTAATAGATTCTATTTCTTAAGTGTTCTCGCCCTTAATGCAGTGCTTCTCACTTTAACAATAAAAGTGCTTCTCAATCCAGCGCCAGTGAATTCTTTCAGGTTGTTCAAATTTTCAAGCCTCTACCTTGCTTTACTCTTTTTGATTATGATTTTCGACAGGCTTCTCTTCTAAACCTGAGCAGTAATTTTTTTAAGGCCATCCATATATGGTCTTAAAGCTTCAGGAATTTCTACCTCTCCGTTTTTTGTTTGATAATTCTCAAGGATAGCTGCTACTGTTCGCCCTATGGCAAGCCCAGACCCATTAAGTGTATGAACAAATTCAGGCTTTGATTTTTTATCTCTTTTAAATTTAATATTTGCCCTTCTTGCCTGAAAATCCTCAAAATTAGAACAGGATGAAACTTCTTTAAAATTGTTATATGAAGATAGCCAGACTTCAAGATCATATGTCTTAGCTGAAGAAAACCCGAGGTCACCTGTACAGAGAAGCACTACTCTATATGGGAGTTCGAGGGCTTCAAGAATGGACGCCGCATCTTTTACCAGAGATTCCAGTTCCTCATATGAAGTTTCTGGAAGACTGAACTTTACAAGCTCAACCTTGTTAAACTGATGAACCCTGATCAATCCCTTAGTGTCTTTCCCATATGAACCAGCTTCTCTTCTGAAGCAGGGTGTATAAGAAACGTACTTTAAAGGCAATTCATCGGCTGCAAGTATTTCATCTCGATGAATGTTAGTTACTGGGACCTCAGCTGTGGGAATCAAATATAGATTATCTCTTTCCACCCAGAAAAGCTCATCTTTAAATTTTGGAAGCTGACCGGTTCCAAACATACTGTCTTCATTAACTAAAAAAGGAGGCAGCACCTCCCGATAACCATTTTTCTTAACGTGAATATCAATCATAAAATTAACAAGGGCTCTTTCAAGCTGCGCCATGCTTCCGTACGTCATTACAAATCGAGACTTAGCAAGCTTAGAAGCTCTGCGCGGATCAAAAAGCCCGAGCCTTTCGCCAAGTTCCCAATGTGGTAAGGGTTCAAAATTGAATTTTCTTGTTTCACCCCACGTTATCACAGTAACATTGTCATTTTCGTCTTTGCCGTCGGGAACAGATTCATGAGGGATGTTGGGTAGAGAAATTAACTCTTCATAAAGCTTTCTTTCAATCTCGTCAGTCTTTGTTTCTAACTCAGGGATTCTGTCACCAATACCTCTAACTTCCTCAATAATTTGAGTAGCGTTCTCGCCTTTTCTCTTGAGCTCTGCCACTTCCTTAGACAAACGATTTCTCTTTTCTTTTAGTTCCTGAACTTCTTGAATAAGTTTTCTTCTCTCTTCATCGAGCTCAAGCAAGCGGTTAATATCATACTCGATACCTCTCCTTTCGAGTCCTTTCTTAAATCTTTCTGGACTTTCCCGAATCAACCTTATATCATGCACTCTTCACATTCCCCCGGATACCTCACGGTCATTCTCAAACCATATATTTTCCTCAATTCAAGATCAGTTCCTGTTTTTCAAACTACTTTCAGTTAGATGCTTCTCGGGTAAGAGCCAAGCACTTTTAGTTTAGCAGTTTTACAAGCGAGGCAATTAAGAGCTGTCTGTATTACTTCATCATCAATATGTCCTTCCATATCAATAAAGAAACAGTAACTCCCGAACTTTTCCTTAGTTGGCCTTGATGCAATTTTGGTAAGGTTTATATAACGGTAGCTGAACTCCTGAAGTATTTCCAGGAGCCCACCTGGCCTATCCTCCGCTATAAAACAGACTATTGAAGTCTTATCGTAACCTGTTTTAGGAGACTTTTCCTTACCAATAATCACAAATCGAGTCAGATTATCTTCGTAATCAGAAATATCTTTTAAAAGAATTTCTAAGTTGTAAAGCCTGGCTGCAAATAGATTCCCAATAGCTGCAATTTCCTTATCTTGAAGGTCGGCTACTTTTTTTACAGCATCTGCAGTGCTTAAGGCTGGTATAATTTCAATTTCCCCAAAAGTAGAACGCAAAGAATTTCGACATTGAGCGGAAGCCTGCGGATGTGAAACTACCTTCTTAATATCTTTGACAACAGCTCCTGGAACACCTATCAAATAGTGTTTCACCTCCAGGACAATTTCTTTCTCAATTAAAACATCGCCATTAAAAGCCATGTAATCAAGAGTCTCTGTAACTGATCCCTCAATTGAATTTTCAATAGGCACAATACCTTTAGAGCATTCACCTTTTTCAACTGCCCTAATAACATCGACCACTGTTGGGAATGGAACAAATTCTTCTTTTCCGGGATCATACGCTTTCGTCAAAGCTTCTTCCGTATAAGTTCCTGGCGGACCCAAGAAAGCAATTCTCACTTTCTACCTCCATTTTCAGGCTCTAAAACTTAATAGTAAATTGATTTATTATTCAGGTTATCTTTCTTTTATTCAAGCCTTCAGTTTCTCTGCAGCATTCTTTATTGCTTCTTTCTCCTCATCAGAAAGCGGTACCTCAGATGAGAAGCCTGATATGGGTTTACAATAAAAACGAGAGTCAGTCCTGCTATTTAGTGAGGTAATCACCACTCCTTTACCTTTTTCATCCAGTAAAGCTAAAGAGAAGCTAAGATTACCTCCTGTGTCCTTAAATGGATTGTATCTAACCAGGCTAACACCGACAATAGCTGACTCTAACTTTAGCTTAAGCTGTTCCACATTAGAAGAAACATCTGCCAGAAAATCTTCCAGAGCTTCAGTTTTTTCCAGTAATTTGTTAACAGAATCTACCACTGAAGGCTTGCCTGATTCCCTTTTTAAAATTTGAAGATATTTAGTCGCTTTTCTGATTCTTATGGTTAACCAGATAAGCCATATTAAAAAAATAAAAGCTACTATTGCTATTACAGCTTCGAACGTTAACATGGACATTTCAGACATCTCCACATCTCATGTCTTAAGTTAATAGTTTAAAATAAAGTTATGATGGATTACGAGTCTGTCATTGAAATTCTTCATCTTCTTGAAAAAGGGATTATCAGCGCGGAAGAAGCCGCGCGAAGAATTTCTCTTACACCATTTTTAAAGCTTGATGAAATAACAATCGACTCCAGCAGGTTTTTAAGAAAAAAAGCGCCTGAAACGATATTTTGTCTTCATAAAACTCCTGAACAGGTGAAAAAATCATTTGTAGCCTGCAGTAAAGTCCACTCGAATATTCTGGGAACCAAAGCTAATTCCCAGCAGTTCGAGCTGGTCAAGGAAGAGTTTTCTGAAGCTGAGTTTTTTCCAGCATCGGGCGTAATTCGATTGATTCGAAGAGAAATTCAAAAAGCCGGGAAAGTGATTGTGGTTACTGCTGGAGCCTCAGATTTCCCAGTAGGTGAAGAGGCAAAGCTTTCCGCTGAGTTTTTTGGCAGTTTTACAGAAATAATAAGTGATGTGGGAATCGCTGGAGTTCACAGATTGGCAGAGGTGATCGAAAAATTCAACGGCGCAAATGCTATCATTTGTTGCGCCGGCATGGAAGGCGCTCTTCCTTCCCTTATTGCCGGAATATTTCCGGTACCTGTAATTGGTGTTCCCACCTCTATTGGGTATGGCGCTTCCTTTGGTGGTGTTTCCGCCCTACTATCGATGCTGAATTCTTGTGCTGAAGGGCTGGCGGTGGTTAATATCGATAATGGCTTTGGAGCCGGTTACCTGGCTTCAAAAATAAACTTAATGGTAGAAAAGGCAAAAAGCTCTTCTTAAGGACGGGAGGGAAATGGAAAAGATAGCATATTTTGATTGTTTTTCAGGAATATCAGGAGATATGGCAGTAGCAGCGCTTCTTGACGCAGGTGCTACAATTGAACCTCTTTTAAGAGTGCTCGAATCGCTTCCTATTGAAAAACCTGAGCTTAAGGTTGAAAAAGTTACTGAGAACGGTATTTCAGGTACTCGCTTTACAGTTCTGGAGCCTTCGCGAACTGAAGAGAGAAATTACGCTGATATTAAGAAGATTATAAAGGACGCAAAAATTTCCAGGAATGCGAAACGAATAGCTTCCAAGATTCTCTTTAATTTAGCCGAGGCTGAAGCAAAAATACATAGCATTCCTCTGAAAAAAGTTCAGTTCCACGAACTTGGCGCCATTGATACCATCACCGATATTTTAGGAGTGGCCATTTTTCTTGAGGAACTTGGCATTGGAGAAGTATGGAGTTCAAAAGTTCCTGCAGGCAGCGGTGAAGTGAGCACAGAACATGGCGTTTTGCCAGTTCCTGCACCAGCAACACTTGAGATTCTGAAGGGAGTACCCCTGGATGAGCGCAAACATACAGGTGAAGTGACAACTCCAACAGGTGCTGCTGTAATTAAATCATTAGCTTCGAAATTTATTGCTCCTGGCAACTTAGTTGTAGAAAAGATTGGGTATGGTTTCGGGCATTTTAAACGTGAAAGGCCTAATTTTCTCCGAGTAATTATTGGAACAAAAGCTCGAATTGAAGAGTCTCTTTTTGAAGTACGTGCAAATATCGATGACTCCACTGCGGAAATGATTTCTGAAACCGTAAACTCACTACTCGAAAAGGGTGCTCTTGATGCCTGGGTAGAACAGGCGCTAATGAAAAAAGGTCGTCCAGGGGTTATTCTTTCTTTTCTCTGCAGCCAAGAAGACCTCGACAGACTTATTGATGAAGTTTTCAGGGGCACAAGCACTATCGGAATCAGATTTCATTCTGTCGAAAGACGTGTTCTTCCAAGACGAATCGAAGCAGTGGATACCCCTTATGGCCAAATTAGAGTGAAGGTTTCGGGTACCGGTAAAAAGACAAAAATCGCTGCCGAATTCGATGACTGCGTGCAGCTTGCCAGTAAATTTGGATTACCTGTCGACGCCATCAAAAGAGAAGCTGAATATCGTTGTGCGTTAAGGCTTGGCTTGATCGAAAAAGAAGAGTAAACAGGTTATTCTCTCCACCTGAAACGCCAGATCCTCTCGTTGTTAAAAAGGTATTTTTCTTGTGGAACCGGTTCAATAAATATTTTGATTATGTTTTCAGCATTATCAGATGTGTCCGGCAATATATTTTCGAAAGTTAGTGGTTTTCTTTCTGCTGGTTTCAGCCTTTTTACAACCTTTGTTGTTTCATCTATTTGCCCTGCGATGGAACTGCGTAGCGTCAGCCTGACCACTATAGAAGTCTCGGCAACCTCTCCCTGGTTCTGGATTTCAACAGTAACCGACATCACATCAGTTTTACTGTAGTAGTATGTCTTCCTGGAGCTATCATAAGATGCTTGCTTTGGTTTTGTAGTCAAACTGATTATCGCCAATCCACGTCTTACAGGCTTAGTGAATTCCTCTGGCTTTTCTCTGGCCTTCGGTTCTGCTTTTGAAACGTCGAGCTTTATTTTTGAAAAATTGAATTCAGACATCTTCTTTTCTTTTGATACAATTTCAATCCACCTATCAAGTAACTCTTTAACTGCCACAAGTTCTGGATAATAATCTACTTTCGTTTCTGCTTTCTTAGTCATTATCTCAAGAAGAGCTACCGTACCAATAAGAATGGAATGTGGTTCTTTGTAGTTAGAAGGAGGTCTTTTTTCAAGCAACGCTTTTTTCACTAAAGAAACCTGTTTTTCATAAGGAGCGAATTCTTCGTTTTTCCTTTGACTTCTCAATGAAATTGCTATTTTAGAAATTTCAGATATTTCTGATGCTTTTCTATAAGACCACGTTTCATAGCCTTCCTTTGCACCGGTAAAAACAGGTAAAATAACAGTTCCTGCCCAGATTATTCCAGCAATCACAATTAATAGAAAAATAATAGCGATAATGCCCGGACTTTTACTTCTCTTTCTTCTTACGCTTTCATAATCCCTTCTATACACATCCCAAATATACAATAAAATCCCGCCGGGGTCAGGTCTTGAATTGTGAACTTCGCAGGTCAATCAGGCTTTAAACTTTAAATTTCGCACTTCAGCGTGCTGATAAACAGACTTTCTTGATTTCTATATATTTTAAAAAATTGAAAAGCAAGACCTGAAGACCTCTAATTTAGTTGAAAAAATTACACAAGTAATATATACTGACTGACCAGTCAGTCAGGAGGTAAGATTTTGAACACTACTGAAACCCATACTTCCCGTCAGAAGATTATCGACACCGCAGAGAAACTTTTCGCTGAAAAGGGCTTTCACTCAGTAAGCCTCAATCAAATAGCCCAGGCTGCTGGCATCTCTAAGAGCCTCATCCTTTACCACTTCACAGACAAAGATTCACTTTACAAATCAGTTATCGAAAGAGTTGTCTCTTACCTACAGGAAAATCTCCTCAAAATCCTTTCCACATCACTCCAGCCTGATAAGAAAATAGCCTTTTTCATCGAAGAATACTTTAACCTTCTTGAGAGTCGCGAAGCTTCTCTCCATATCTTGGTTCGTGAAATGTCAAACCTGGAAACACCTATCACAAAATACCTTTTCTCAAATCTGAGAAATCTCGTTAACGCAATCTCTTCAGTTATTGAGAAAGGTATAAAGCAGAAAATCTTTAAAGAAGTTGACCCTGAGCAAACAGCAATATCACTTCTTGGGATTATGAACGCTCATATTGCTGCACGTATTATCGGTTCCGGTAATAAACAAATAGTAGCCCCTGAACAACATAATATCCAGCAAACCTCGGAAATCTGCAAAACCATATTTTTCAAAGGAATTGAGGATGCCGAATAATGCTTACCCAGTTTTCTAAATTCGTGGTTAAAAATAGAGTGTTTATCCTGCTTGCAGGAATTATTCTTGCCGCCATCGGCCTTTACGGTACCAGTAAGCTTCAGATAAACTACGATATTTACTCTTACCTCCCTCAGAACGTCCCATCAACCAAAGGTATTCGTATCGTCAATAAAAATTTCAAAATGGGAACTTCAGCGCAAATCCTTTTAGATAATAAGTCCGATACAGAAATCCTCCAGCTTAAAAAAACCATAGAAAAAATTGATGGAGTTGAAAAAGTTGTCTGGGCAGGTGATCTTGCAGATCTAACAGTGCCCAGAGAATTTTGGCCTGAGGAATTAACCGAAAACTACTACTCAAAAAACCACACTCTAATTCATGTTTATTTTGAGAAAGAAGCTCAAAATCCTTCTACTAAAAAAGCCTTCTCGGAACTTACTTCTCTTATCAAAAGAAACGGTGGGTTTGTCGCCGGTTCTGTTGCCATCTCCTCAGATATCGAAAAGACAATGCAAGAGGAAATGCAAAGGTTCTTTCTAGCAACAATAATACTCGTCACCATAGTTCTCCTCCTGACTATTCCTTCAGTTCTCATCCCGGTTCTTTTTATGATGACTATCGGACTGTCAGTTCTTATAAACATGGGGATAAGTTACTTTCTCGGACATGATATTTCCTACATCACCCGCTCAATTGCTCTACCGTTACAATTCGCGGTCTCCATGGACTATGCACTTTTTCTCTATCACCGTTTCAAAGAAGAAAAGTCACGTTCCCCTGAAGATAAGGCAATGGAAAATGCTATTGTGTCCACATTCAAATCAATTAGTGCTGCCAGCCTAACAACAATAGCTGGTTTTTTATCGCTCACTTCAATGAGGCTTGAATTTGGAAGCGATATTGGTCTTACGCTTGCACGTGGTGTCCTGATAACATTTTTTTGTGTAGTAACCTTCCTTCCATCTCTGATACTTACTTTTAGTCCTTTAATTGATAGAATCTCTCATAAAACTTACCTCCCCGATTTCGTAAGAGTGGACAATTTCATCACCAGACATGCGAATACTTTCACCATAATTTTCATTGCTTTACTTGCCATCGGGCTTTGTGGAAGTCAGCTCATAAGAATGAACTTTAATTTAGAACAGGGAATGCCTTCTGATTTGCCATCTATAAAAGCCTCAGAAACCATTTCAAATGAATTTGGTAAAAAAGATACCGTTTTTATCGTCTTTAGTGACGAAGGCAACCTCAACCAGATTGACCATGTAGTAAAAAAAATTGAAAAAGCAAAAGGTGTAAATTCGATTTTTGGATATACAACGCTTGTAGATCCAGCAATTCCAGAAGACCTTGTTCCAGAGAAAGTGAAAAAGCAGTTTGTCAAGAACGGAAACTACCTTTACACAGTAGACCTTTTTTATTCTCCGCGAGAGCCCGAGTCAAAGGCAGTCTTATCTTCAATAGAGAAAATCCTCAAAGAAAATAATATAAAAGCATATCTTACTGGTACTTCAGCTATGATCAAAGATATTGAAGATATTTCCAATGAAGATTCCGCCCGGGTCAATTTAGTTTCTGTATTTGCTATTTTCCTGATAATATTGATCGCTTTCCGTTCGTTTTCCATTCCTTTAGTGCTAATTGCATCGATAGAAACAGCAATTTTAATAAACCAGACTTTATATATTTTTTCGGGAGCCGAAATTCCGTTCGTGGCAGCTTTAGCAATTGGAGCGATTCAACTCGGTTCAACTGTCGATTACTCTATCCTGATGACCACAAGATATGAAGAAGAACTTAAGAAAACTGGGAACAGATTCACTGCAATTAGCAAAGCAATCCAGGAATCATCTCAAACTATTCTGGTGAGTGCAGGAACCATGTTTGCGGCAACCATAGGGATGGCTGTCCTTGGCACTATGGAAATAATCAAATCACTGGGGATACTTATCTCACGAGGAGCGGTTATCAGCTTCTTTTCAGTAGTTTTTCTCCTGCCAGCTCTACTGGTGGTATTTCAAAAAGTTTATGAAAAAACAAGTTTTAAATGGCCACAGGAGGTTAAAGATTGATGAGTAATAAAATTTTTCCTCTGACAGGATTAGCTAAAGTCTTGATTGGAGGTGTAAGCTTCCTGCTTCTTTTCTCTTCTTCGTTAACCGCAATTTCCTTCTCAGCCGCTCTTCCAGTAAAACCTGAAAAAGTAGTAGATGATGAAACTGTTTATGCCATTTATGATGCTTCTGGTAAGTGGGAAAAGACAATTGTCATAGATTGGTTAAGAATTGTTGCTAACGGAAAAGTCATTATTGAAGACGTTTTTAAAGGAACTAAAGCTGAAAATCTGAAAGGAAGCGAAAAGCCAGTTATAAAAAACGGATTTATCCGCTGGACTTTAAATGTAAATGGAGAGAGGGATTTTTATTATCGAATTGATACCCGCAGAGAACCACCTCTCTCGGTTGAAGTTAAATATTTCATAGATGGTAAGGAGGTTGATCCGGAAGAGCTTGCAGGTAAAAGTGGTAAGTTAAAGATTGTGGTCAAAGTCAAGAATAAACTAAGAAAAATTGTTCCTGTCCCTTACACCAATGCTGATGGAAGGGTTGTCGAGAGAAAAGAAGAAATTTTCGTGCCTTTGCTAACTACTGTTAACCTGAGTTTTTTATCTTCCAGATTCGATAACATAAAGACTGAAGGTGGATTGCTGAATGTTTCGGGAGAAAAGACCAGTATAATGTGGATGCTTTTCCCTCAGGGGGAAGAAGAAGCTATTATTGAAATGGACGGGAAAAATATAGAGCTTGATCCGATAATGATTTCTGCATTCCCTCAGCTTTTAGAGTCCAGGGAAATAGAAATGGAGAACCAATTTGAACAGCTTAAAGAAGGGCTTGAAGGTTTGTCTATTCTTTCTGGAGCTCAGATCAAGGTACTTGGTTATCTTGAGAAAAGAATTGATGTTTCAAAATTCAGTCAATTTGCGTCAATAAGCAGTCAGTTTAAATCATTTCAGGGAGGCATTTCTTCACTTTATAACGGTTTAGATGGCATAAACCAGCTCTTGAATGGGCAGATAACAGCTTTAGAAGGAATTGTTCAGGGGATCAACTCGGATCAGTTTAGTTCACTCACCGATTTAAGCAATGCTATTGATGACTTATCAACTGGATTAAAATCAATAAAAACCGGGCTTGAAGGGATATCAGCCGGGCTTGATGGACTAATACAGAGCAATGAAGAACTATCTCAACTTGCAAATGAAAGGGCAGCATATTATGGTTCTGACACCACTCTTACCGCCCTCGCGAATGGTTTATCAGCACAAAGATCGGAACTCAATAATCTAAAAGCAGGCCTCAATGCCATTATTATTTCACTGGATGAAGTTGTTGCTGCCACTGATCTCATCTCCAGTCAATCACAGAGTTTTAACCAGATCCCTGCAGCTTTCGAAGAAATTCGTAAATCGCTAATTGCCATCATAAATGGTGGAAATATCGGAGGAAGTAATCTTCCTGGACTGAGAACCACCTCTGAAAGAGTTAAGCAAATTTCTATAGCACTAGGACAATCATCTTCCGCAATCAGCAAAATTGGTGGTCAGTTCGAAGCCCTTTCAGAAATTCCTCAAATGCTTCTCGTTTTGAAAGAAACACTCATCGCCCTGCAAAGTGGCGGGATACTTCAAGAAAATTACCTTCCCGGGCTTAAACAGAGCGAAGATGCACTTAATGAGATGGCAACTGGAGTAGGGGAAGGCCTTGAAAAAATAAGATTTGGTACTTCTCTAAAAGAAGTTCTTCAGAAAGAAGCAGAGAATTACGATACCTTCATCGGAAAACCTGAAAATGCTAATGGTAGAGTTCGCTTTATTTTGAAAATTGAAGGTATCAAAAGATGATGAAAATTAAAAATTCTGTTTTTCAATGTAAAACGCGATCACACCACTATGTTTCTATGTTGCCACGTCACCAGAATGGTGGGCCTGCGTGGAGTCGAACCACGGACCTCACCCTTATCAGGGGTGCGCTCTAACCTGCTGAGCTACAGGCCCAAATGAATGACCAAGAAAGACAAGAAAAATCTAACAGTATCATTTTATGCGGTCAATATCCCCGAAACAATATCCTTGAAATCAAAGTGCCATCTTGCGCTTCTTTTTAGATTTCTCATAATCTTTTTCTTAATCTTCTGACATCATTGAAAAATAAAAGTTTGCCAATTTTTGAGATGATAAAAACAGGATAAATGCCAGAATAGCTGTTAGAAACATAACCGCAAGCACTAAGATATTTTGTCTTTTCATAAAGACCTCCTTATTGCCCCACCCAAATGGTAATAGTACTTCCAACAACCACTTTCTGGTTTGCTTCAGGCGACTGCTGAAGCACCTTCCCTACCTGTGCTTCATCTAAAACCTCAACATACTGAATATCTACCATTAATCCGAGATTCTGTAGTTTTTGACGTGCATTAAGTGAATCTTCTCCCACAACATTTGGAACTGTCACAATAGAAGGTCCTTTCGAAACCACAAGAAGCACGGTCTCACCCTTCTTTAAGGTATCTGAAGCTGGCGGACTCTGTCGAATTACTTTTCCTTTCTCAACAGTATTGCTTTCTTCTTCACTAACGCGGTATTTTAAGCCAACTTTGGAAAGAGCCTGCTTTGCTTTCTCAAGTGTCAAGCCTTCGACGTCAGGAACTATCACCACTTCCACGCCCTTAGAAATAGTAATATTAACCACGCTTCCTTTACTGACTAACGTTCCCGGTTTAGGACTCTGTCTAAGAATTGCATCAGCTGGAATCCTGTCAGAATGCTCGTAATTAACGTCTCCAATGCGAAGCCCCAATTCACCAAGTATCTGGCCTGCTTCCAGCTCGGATTTCCCTATTAAATCAGGAACTTCCACAGGTGCTTCTCCTTTTGAAACCACTACTTTTACAGTGGAACCCTTCTTCACTTTCGTGCCAGGTTCAGGCTTTTGTGAAATAACCTTTCCAGCTTTATAAATACTCGAATATTCTTCTCTTTCGACAGAAAGCTTCAAATCCTTTTCTTTAGCTAACTTCTTAGCCTGTTCAAGAGAGACGTCTACTAATTTTGGAACTTCTGTCATTGAAGCTACTATTTTTGCCTGATAATACCAGAGTGCCGCTACTGCGCTTCCAAGAAAAAGTAGTACCAGCAAACTTGCAATGATAGCCCACAAAGATGCTCTTCTTTTCGGCAATTTTAATTCCGAGGGTTTAAGCACTACTGTTTTTTCATAAGACTTGCCAAGTGCTTCAACAGTTCTTCCTTCTTCCAGCCGTCTTAAGTCTGCTATTAACTCGTCGGCACTTTGATATCTATCGAAAGGGTCTTTGGCTATTGCCTTCAGAATAATTGCTTCCAGTTCAACAGGTATTGAAGGATTGAGAGCGGACGGTTTAGCAGGTATTTCGTTTGCATGCTTAAGAGCCACGGAAACTGCAGAATCTCCCTCAAAGGGAATATTACCGGTAAGCATTTCATACATTATCACTCCGAGCGAATAAATATCACTAACTTCAGTTGCCGGAAGACCCTGTGCCTGCTCGGGAGAAAAATAATGGACCGAGCCCATCACTGTCCCGGTATCTGTTAATGAGGAAGACTTTGCCCTGGCAATACCAAAATCCATTACTTTTACCAGACCATCATGAGTAATAATAATGTTTTGTGGCTTAACATCTCGATGTACTACATCGTTCTTATGAGCGAAGGAAAGAGCGCGCGCCACCTGCTTGGTAATATCTATAGCAAAAGGAACTTCAAGGGCTCCCTTCTTGTTGATTAAATACTTCAAAGTATCCCCTTCAATATATTCCATCACTATAAAATAGGTGCCGTTTTCCTCGCCCCAGTCATAAACACTGACAATATTTGGATGGTTTAGATTGGCTGCTGCCTGAGCTTCGCGGCGAAATCGGCTGACAAAGTTCTCTTCCTGTGCTAATTTTGAATGCATTACTTTTATGGCAACTCTCCTATCAAGGTTGATATCATACCCGAGGTAAACGTCAGCCATGCCCCCGCTGCCAATCTTTTCCAGTACCTTATATCTTTCTTTGATTATTTTCCCCGTTTTCATCGCTCTTAATAATAAATTTTTTTACTGGTAGTAACAACTTTTTGAATGTCTTACCTGAGAAGAGCCTCTTTTACTATTTCCGCAAATATTTTCGCGGCCACATTTCCACCCTTTCCACCATGTTCTACAAGTACGCAAGCAGCAATTTCAGGATCATCAGCCGGGGCAAACCCGATAAACCAGGAATGAGGCTCTCCGCTTTTAACTTCTGCTGTACCTGTTTTCCCAGCAACAGCGATTCCCCTGATTCGAGCTGCTCTCCCTGTTCCGCTCTCAACTACTTCAACCATCGCTTTCTTGACTTCAAGCGCAGTGCTTTCAGAAACAATTCTTCGAGGGTTTTTCTGATTATCAATCATTTTTTCCCGAGTAAGTGAAGGAAAGATCAATAATCCATCATTAGCAACCATCTGAGCTATCATTGCCATAGAAAGTGGAGTTACCAGAAGGTCAGCTTGACCTACAGATGCCCAACCAAGAGTTACTTTTTCATTAAGGTTTTCCGGGAGATGCCCTTTCCTCACTGGAATGTCAAAACCAGGGTCACTGTCGATTTTTAAATCTCTGGCAATCTCTTTGAAATTATTAGCCCCCAGTTTCAAACCAATTTGAGCAAAAACTGTATTTACAGAATGGACAAATGCCTTTTCAACGGTAATTTTTCCATAACTTTTTTTACCATAATTGGTAATTCTAAATCCTCCAACAGGAAAAATCGCTGGAGCTTCATAAATATCATCAAGCGAACCATCTTCATCCAGGTATTTTGCTAAAATAACAGTTTTGAAAGTGGAGCCCGGGGGATAAAGACCGGCGGTTGCCCTGTTCAAAAGAGGTTTTCGCGTATCCTTCAGCAACGCCTTAAAATCCTCATTTAGCCTGTTCGGGTCAAACGAAGGAAATGAATAAAGACCTCTTACAGCACCTGAGCGAGCATCAATTACCACAATAGCTCCCGGGGATTTTAATATTTCATGAGCCTTTTTCTGAATAGCTGGGTTAAGACTAGTTATGATGTCTTTCCCACGCGGTTTCTCTTTCCCTAACCAGAAATAATCCTCAGATGGAGGAGAAAGTATATTATCATAGCTTGCTTCAAGCCCTGATTTTCCATACTTGATGCTGGCATAACCAACGACATTTGCAAATATGGAACCATAGGGATAAACCCTTTTTCTTCCCTTTTGCGTAGCAACGCTTTCAGCGAGCACCGAACCATCTTCTGACAGTATCTTCCCACGTTCCAATATGTTTTCAGATATGAGATTTCTTTTATTTGCGGGATGTGCTCTTAACTCTTCTGAGTTAAACACACTCCATCGAAGAAAAAATATAATAAGCAGAATAAACACTAAAAATGAGCTAATTATCAAATCTCTCAGGGCACGATCCATTTTTTCTTTTCACTTCCAAATTTCATTATTAAAGCTAACACGATGAAAGATGACACGAATGAACTTCCCCCATAACTGAAAAACGGCATAGTCAGGCCAGTTAGTGGAAACAACCGGAGAGTTCCTCCTGTAACAATCGCTGCTTGAACAAAAAGAGATAGCGAAGCAACAGATACAAATATTTTCCCGAAACTGGATTCCGTAATCCGGGCAAGGGAAAGACTAATTATCGAAAAAAGAAGGTAAAGTGACAGAATAAGCATACCACCGGCTATCCCGGTTGCTTCTGCCCAGACAGGAAACACCATATCAGTATGTGCTGCTGGCAACAAACCAGGAAAACCGTTGCCAAGCCCTCTTCCCAAAATCCCTCCTTCAGCAAATGCAAATAATGACTGAACTATCTGATATGAGCGACCATAAACATCCTGAAAAGGATTTATCCAGATCTCGAACCTCGCCCTTACATGTGGGAAAAGATAGTACGAACCTGTCGCGCCGATTATAAAAAATAGCAAACCACCTGTGGGATATCTCTTTTTCCCGGTAGTTACATACAGCCCGATAAGAAAAGTAAAAAGAATAAGAAGAGAAAAACCAAGGTCTTTTAATATAACCAGTGATATTAGTGCAAAACCAGCAATAAGAAGCGCAGGTCCAAGATAACGAATCTCAAACAGAGCATTCGAAGAGACAGTTGCCCTGGCAAGCAACATCTTATGTTCCGCAAAATAACCTGCTGTAAAGAGGAAGAAAAATATCTTGGCAAATTCAGATGGCTGAAAGGTGACTGGTCCGACGTCAATCCAGAGTCTGGAACCTCCTTTGACAACTCCTGAAAACATCGGCATTAAAAAAAGCAAAAGAGCGACAACTCCAAGAATATATCTGTACTCATAAACCCTGGTAAAAAACTTCAATATTGCTATGGTTGCCATAAAAAATGCCAGACCCGCAAGCGATATATAAAGCTGGTGGATAAAAAATTTTTCATCTATTTGAAGCATGTTAATAAACCCAAGCCCTGAAATTAAGGCACAAACAGGCAATATGATTTCAGAAGAGTCAGGCAGAAAAAAAGAAAGTGCGAAGCTGGCAATAAAAAAAGGAGCAATTGAAACCAATGCCAAGAGTAACCCCTGATCTGAAAGAACAGAAAATCCAAATGCCAGACATGCCCAAACACCCGATAGTAAAATCAACTCTTTT
>CALIRS010000026.1 GCA_938042205.1 uncultured bacterium
AGTGTATAGCCATGATAATTTTTGACTACCTTAAAAGTTGTCACTGCAGTTTTACCTTTATTGAAATCAACTGTCATTTTTTTAAATTGGGAGCGATGTTTTCCGATTGGCGCCTGCACTACAAACTCTGACCTGTAGATATTGCCACAAACCAGAGCTATATAAGTTCTTTTAACTTTTCTTTCCTTCATTTTTCTTGAAAGAAAAAGGTGGGCGTTATCACTTTTAGCAATTACCATTAGTCCCGAAGTATCTTTATCAAGTCTATGGACAATTCCTGGCCTTGTAGGACCACCTATTGTTGACAGATGGTTCACTTTTGCAATTAATGCATTCACCAGGGTGTCGTTCCAGTGTCCAGGAGAAGAGTGCGTCACCAGGCCTGAAGGTTTCGAAAGTACTAAAATGTCGTCATCTTCATATTTAATATCAAGATCAAATTCATAAGGCACAAGTTTAAAAATTCGTGGAGGAGGAATACTGATAATTATTTTATCTCCTGACCTGACTCGATAAGATTTGTCTTTTTGTTTGCCGTTAACCAGCACATAACCATCTGAAATCAGTTTCTCTGCATAAGACCTTGACCTGACTTCTGAAATTGAAGCCAGGAAAGTATCCAGGCGTTGTCCCTCTTCCCGGACAACAACCTCAATTATTTTCCCAAACTGTCTCTTGCTACCGAGCTTACTTTCTTCTTTTTTCACGCCAGACTAAAAAATAACTTAAAGAGGCAACTATTGCCAGAATACTAACCCATTGAGAACCGGTAAGCCCTAAAAGAAAAGGAGGATTTACTCTTATGAATTCATTTAAAAATCTGAAAAAAGAATAAGAAATAAGAAAGGAAAAGAAGATATCGCCTTCAGTTTTAAATTGATGGCGAAATAACCAGATAAAAGAAAAAATCAAAAGAGAATAAATAAGTTCATATATCTGAGTGGGATGCCTCGCCAACGAATCATTAAGAGCAGGAAAAACTACTCCGAGGGCGCTTTTAGTCACTACACCATAACAACAGCCATTTAAAAAACATCCGATTCTGGCAACTGCAATCCCGAGAGGCATCGCCACTCCAGCTATATCAGCTATTTTCAGCCATGAAAGCTTTTTACGAATCACCCATAAAGAATCAATTATTAGCGCCAGTGCAAAACCTCCAAAGACTGATAGCCCACCTTCCCAGAGGTAGAATACGGAAACTGGAGAAGAAACATAATCACTTAAATGATATAGAACGTAGGAGAGTCGACCTCCAATAATTCCAGAAACTGCTGAAAGAAAAACGAGATCATACATGAGATCAGGATCTACGCCCCTCTCCCTGGCAATCTTCCTCGAAATAAAAAGAGCCAGAATAAATGCTATCGCCAGAAATAATCCGTATGAGTAAATCTTAATAGTTCTAAAATTAATCAAAACAGGTTTCATAGTCTAAAGGTTAACACTTCTCTTTTAATTCTTTCAAAAACATTATCAGGATTGAGACAACACCAATTGTGATACAAATATCCGCAAAGTTGAAAACTGGCCAGAATCCAACATCAAGATAGTCAATCACATACCCAAACTTTAGTCTATCGATTAGATTACCTAAAGCGCCGGCAGCAAGAATGCTTGCGCCATAAGCACCATATCTATATTTAAAAATCAAATCAGCATACCAGAAAAATATGATAGCCAGACCTAATATACCCACTACTGATATATAAAAAGAAATCCCCTTTGCCAGCCCAAATGCAGCTCCTGTATTCCTCACACAGGTTAGCCATAAAATACCTGGAAGGATAGTGAGGTGATCATCCGAAGATAAGCTCATTATTACCAGATATTTAAAAAATTGATCAAGAATAACCAGAAATGAAAAAATTAAACCAGGAATTAAATATCTTTTCAATTTAGAGCCTATTCTACCTCAAGCCTTCCTCCTTCTTCTTATCTTCAATACAGAGTTCAGCATAAGGTATGGCTTTAAGTCTTTCATATGGAATCGGCGCACCGCATCGAGCACACTTTCCATAGGTACCTTCATCAATACGCTTAAGAGCTTTTTCAATTCTTGAGAGAACATCTCTAAGATTTTCGTAAAGAGAAAGATCTTTTTCCCTTTCAAAGGTAGCTGTGCCACTATCGGCAAACTCTTCGTCATAGGAATTTTCTCCTGCTAACTCTGATTGAGTAATGAGCCTTAAAGAGGCTTCCACAAGTTTTAGCTCCTTTAAAGTCTCCTCACGCTGCCTCAAAAGCTCTTTCTTAAGATATTCAATTTTTTCAGGTGAAAGTTCGTTATTGTTGTTAGCCATGGCTACCTCCCGCATTTTCAGCCCAAAAGGACCAGGATTTCAGCGCATCTGTTACACACATCTTCTCTCTTCTCCCCTACATCGCTCGTCCAATTCCAGCACCGCAAGCATTTTGTACCTTCAGCATGCTCGATGGCTATTTTTACTGCACCGAAATTATAAACGACACGTGTGTCATTTTCCTCAAAAACTTCTTCATTGAAAGCAGTGGTGAGGTAAATTTGAGTCGTACCAATAATAACAGGAATATATTCCTGCCATTTCGTAAGAATAGTTCTGGTCTCTCCTTCTGAAGCAATACTAACCTTTGATTCAAGAAGAGTTCTGGCAATGTTCTTTTCTTTGACCGTTTCAAACGTCTTCATTACATATTTTCTTACTTCAAGAAGCCTGTCCCAATCATCAAGTAGAGACTTATCAAAAGCACTCTCAGGAATAGTTTCAAAAGTTGAAAGATGAACACTTTCCAACTCAGAGCGACAGCCTGGAAGGTGCTGCCAGACCTCCTCCATAGTAAAAGGAAGAATCGGTGCCAGATATTTAGCCAGAACCCTGCAAATAGTATATAAAGCTGTTTGGGTTGATCTGCGCTTTGGACTATCAAAGTGTTCTGCGTACAGCCTATCTTTCAAGACGTCAAGGTAAAATCCGCTCAACTCACCGGTACAAAAATTATGAATGTTATGAACAATAGTATGATACCTGCACTCGGCATAAGCTCTGGAAACGGTTTCCGATAGGTTATATAACTTTCCGATAATGAATTTATCAATGGCATCCATTTCTTCAAATATTACCCAATTTTTTTCTTTATCAAAGTCATACAGGTTTCCGAGCATAAACCTGAAAGTATTTCGAATTCTTCGATAAGCGTCTGAAATTCTTTCAAGAATCTGATCAGAAATAGCAACATCTGAAGAGTAATCAGAAGCAGCCACCGCCATTCTCAAAACATCTGCCCCCATCTTATCCATCACCTCAAGAGGGTCAACTACATTTCCAAGGGATTTTGACATCTTTCTTCCCTGTTCATCTACAATAAAACCATGAGTTAGCACCTCACGATACGGAGCTCTCTTTTCCACTCCGGCACTTGTCAAAAGACTCGACTGGAACCAACCACGATGCTGGTCGCTTCCTTCTAAATACATATCAGCAGGCCAACTAACTTCTTCCCTTTTTTTAAGCACCGCAAAATGGGAAATTCCCGATTCAAACCAGACATCAAAGATATCTTCTTCTTTACGAAATTCCTGGCTTCTGCACCTGCTACAGGAATAGTTAGCCGGAAGAAGTTCTTTTGCTTCTTTTCTAAACCAGGAATCAGCGCCTTCAAGCCTGAAGACTTGTATGATGCGGTCAAACACTTCATCTTTATCCTGTATCATCCCACATTTCCGACAGTATATAATAGGAATCGGCACCCCCCAGGCTCTCTGTCTCGAGATACACCAATCAGGACGTTCTTCCACCATAGAAGTAATTCGGTTTACGCTCCATCTTGGTATCCACTTAACTGCTTTGATCGCGTCGAGAGCATCTCCCTTAAGACCATCCTTTTTCACCGCTATAAACCACTGCTCTGTAGCTCTAAAAATAACCGGATTCTTGCAGCGCCAGCAGTGAGGATAAGAATGACTCATCTTTCCCTTTTCAAAAAGTAAGCCCTTTTTTTCAAGAAATTCCACTATCTTTTGATTAGCTTCTTCGATTTGAAGACCTGCAAAAATTCCTGCCTCATCAGTAAACACTCCCTTATCATCAACTGGCATGATAACAGGTAAATCATATTTTTCCCCCACCAGATAGTCTTCCTCCCCATGACCTGGAGCAATATGAACTATTCCGGTTCCAGTGGCTAAGCTAACAAAATCAGCTACGATTCCCTCACTTATTCTTTCCGGAAAAAGGGCATGTTTGAATTTCTTTCCTTCGAAAAAAAGGCCTTTCACTTTTTGAATTTCTTTCCAATCTCCTTTTATATTCTCATCAGCAAGAGAGGTAGCAAAGATTAACCTTTCTTCACCAGTGTCATAAATTGAGTATTCAGCTCGAGGATGGAATGCTAATGCTACATTAGCCGGTAAAGTCCAGGCAGTGGTTGTCCAGATTACTCCATAAATAGGAGGAGCAACGTTTTTAAACTCATCAAGAAGTTCAAATTTCACCTTTAAAGAGGTTGATTCTTTCTCATAATATTCAATTTCAGCCTCAGCTAAAGCGGTCATGTCATGATAGCACCAATAAATTGGCTTTTTCCCTCTATAAACTATTCCCTTACGATATAGTTTTTTAAATACTTCAACATTCGTAGCTTCATATTCGAGATCCATGGTAAGGTAGGGCTTATCCCAGGTGCCAATTACACCCAGACGTTTGAACTGTTCCCTTTGTCTGTCAATATATTTTTCTGCATACTTTTTGCAAAGTTCTCTGAATTTAGCTTTGCTAAGATCGTTCTTCTTTTCTCCAAGCTGCTTTTCTACCTGATGTTCAATAGGCTGACCATGACAATCCCACCCAGGAATAAATGGAGCATACTCCCCCTTCATCCAATGATAACGACACACAATGTCCTTAAGAACTTTATTAAGCGCATGCCCCACATGAATATCTCCATTGGCATAGGGTGGACCATCATGAAGCACATACTTCGGCACATCAGTGTGAGCACGCGACATTAATTTATCGTATAGCTTTATTTCCTCCCACATCTTTAAAAAATTTGGCTCACGATGTGGAAGATCAGCCTTCATTGGAAAATCAGTCTTAGGCAGGTTCAACGTCTCTTTAAAATCTCTTGCCATTTTTTATCGTTTGGCTCCTTTATCCAGCATAACTCGATTTTATCCATCACATTAGCGGTAAAAACTAACACGAATAAAATGAAGTGTCAAACTTGAACAGAAGATTTTCAGGAACTTGATGCTTCGATCAAAATCCTGGCGACTTGAGAAGCATCGACTTCAGGAATAAA